>JAPWUT010000295.1 GCA_028275425.1 Anaerolineae bacterium
GTTGTGACTTCGTGCCCGCCTTTGAAGGAAGGGGTAATCATGGGACCCCAGCATCCTGGAGCAGTCTCAGCTATTATTGTGCCACCATCGGCTACTGGGCCTACCATCGGGATACTTGGGCCTATGAAGCCGCCTGTAAAAGTGTTAACGCGGACGATTTTCTGTGCCCCCATGTCTTTCCCCTCCAGAAAGATTTATAAGGGGCTTCCCCCTTTAAATCCTGGAGGAAGCCCCTGGTAAGCCCCTTTAACCCACCAGCTCCCTTACGGCCTGCGCTATCCGGTCAGCTGAAGGGATGACGAAGTCTTCCAAGGTGTTGGAGTAAGGGATGGGGACGTCGGGGACAGCTACGCGCTTAGGTGGTGCATCTAAGTATTCCAGAGCATTTTCGGCCACGATGGCCACTATCTCCCCGCTCATCCCGTAGCTGAGGTAGTCCTCGTCCACTACCAGAAGGCGATGTGTCTTCTTGACGGAGTTGATGATAGCCTCTTTGTCCAGGGGCACGAGGGTGCGCAGGTCTATTACCTCCACGCTTATGCCTTCTTTCTCCAGCTTCTGAGCGGCCTCCAAAGCCCTGTGGACCATCATGGCTACGGCTACGATGGTTACATCCTTCCCCTCACGCTTTATGTCAGCTACTCCGAAGGGGATGGTGTAGGGTTCTTCGGGGACGGGGGCCCAAGTAGCTTCTATGATTGTCATCCAGGGGAGGCCCATCAAGCCCTTGTGGAAGAAGTACATGACCGGGTTGTCATCGCGGATAGCTTGTATCATCAGTCCCTTGGCGTCGTAGGGGGTGGACGGTATCACAATCTTGAGGCCGGGGAGGTGGGCAAACAGGCCGTAAAGGCACTGGGAGTGCTGAGCAGCATCGTTGTAGCCACCACCTATGGCAGTCATGAGCACCACTGGCACCTTGAGCTGCCCCCCAGACATGTACTGTATTTTGGACATGTGGTTGAGGATTTGGTCAAAGCAAGCCCCGGTAAAGTCTACAAACATGACCTCTACGATTGGTCGCATCCCTTCCAGGGCAGCTCCGACGGCAGCTCCAACAAAGCCCATCTCCGAGATGGGGGTATCTCTCACTCTTTCATCGCCGAACTTTTTCCAAAGCCCCGTTGTGGCGCCGAAAATACCCCCATAGAACCCCACATCTTCTCCCATCACGAAGACGCGGGGGTCTCGCTCCATCTCTTGAGCTATGGCCTCGGCGATGGCTTCGTACATGGAAATTATCCGCTCACCCATTTTCTATCCCTCCTTTTCAAAGGAAAACGTGCTTTAGGGCCTCTTCCGGCTCAGGCCAGGGGCTCTCGCGGGCGAATTTCTCCGCCTCATCCACAAGGGCTTTTACTTCGGCTTGGATTTTGGCGGCTTCTTCCTCGGTGAGTATGCCTTCTTTTATGAGCTTAGCCCTGAAGTTGGGGATGGGGTCTTTCTTGCGCCATTCTTCTTCCTCACCCTCAGGCTTGTAGAGCTGGGGGTCACCCTCAAAGTGGCCCTTGTAGCGATAGCAGAGGCACTCAATGAGGGAAGGACCTTCTCCCCTCCTGGCCCGGGCGATGGCTTCGCCGGCCGCCTCATAAACGGCCATCACGTCCATCCCATCCACCAGAACCCCCGGCATCCCATAAGCGGCAGCACGTTCAGCATTGGATTTTACAGCAGTGGATTTGCTCTTGGGGACGGAGATGGCGTAGAGGTTGTCTTCCACTATGAAGACTACCGGGAGTTTCCATATGGCAGCCAGGTTCAGGGACTCGTGGAAGGCGCCGATATTGGCAGCCCCATCGCCGAAGAAGCTCACTGCTACGTTGTCCTTCCCCTGCATTTTGAAAGCCAGCGCGGCCCCAACGGCATGGGGTATTCCAGCACCGATAATCCCCCCGCACCCGAAGTGGAGGTTGGCGTCAAAGAGGTGCATGTGGCCACCCTTGCCCTGGCAGAGCCCGGTCTTCTTCCCGAAAAGCTCTGCCATGAGCTTCTTAAGGTCCCCTCCTTTAGCTATGTAGTGGCCATGGGAGCGGTGGGTCCCGGCTACCATATCATCTGGCCTGAGGTGTGCGCATACCCCTGTGGCCACCGCTTCTTCTCCGATGTAAAGGTGCATCTCTCCGGGGATAGGGTCGGCCGCAATGTTGAAGACGGGGGATTTGCCTTCCCAGTAGATTTCGGCGACCCTTTCCTCAAAGAGGCGAATCTTGAGCATTGTCCGGTAGAGTTCTATAAGGGTCTCCTTACTTACGGGCATCGCTTATCCTCCTAAAATAAGGGGGGAAGGCCAGGCCTTCCCCCCTCAAGTTTTTATTTCCCTACCACTTCCTTGACGGCTGAGATTATGCTCTCTTTGCTTGGTATGTAGGCGCTCTCCAGCACAGGGCTGAAGGGGACAGGTGTAAATGGAGCAGCTACGCGCTTGATGGGAGCGTCAAGGTATTCAAAGGCTTCCTCAGCCACTGTGGCCGCAATCTCAGCCCCGGGCCCTGCTTGCTTGACTGCCTCATGTACGATTACCAGGCGGTGGGTCT
>JAPWUT010000296.1 GCA_028275425.1 Anaerolineae bacterium
TGGGGGGATAGGATGAAAGCCAGGCGCTCCCGACCTTTCACCGGCTGGTGCACTTGGTACTATTTCTACGGCGAAAACACCGAAAGGGACGTCTTGGAGTGCGTCCGCAAAGCCAAAGAGCTGGCTTTACCGCTGGAATACATCCTCGTGGACGATGGCTACCAACAAGCTATCGGCGATTGGCTTGAGGTAAACCGAGATAAGTTCCCTTCGGGGATGAAATCACTGGCGGAGAAGATAAAGGACGCAGGCTTCAAGCCTGGCCTTTGGATTGCCCCATTCGCCGCTGCCCAAGATTCCCACCTCTTAGCCGAGCACCCCGATTGGGTCCTCAGGGACAAAAATGGGGAACCAGTCCTGGCCTGGGAGCATTGGGGCGTCCCCTGCTACGGCTTAGACCTCTCCCGCCCAGAAGTCCAGGACTGGCTTAAAGAGCTGTTTGCCATCCTCCACAGGGATTGGGGGTATGAATTCTTCAAGCTGGATTTCATCTTCGCCGGAGCTATGCCCGGGCAGAGGCACAACCCTCGCCTAACCAGAGCCGAAGCCCTGAGGCGTGGCCTTGAAGTCATAAGGGAAAGCGTAGGGGACGAAGTTTACATCTTGGGGTGCGGAGCACCTCTGGGCCCATCAATAGGCATCGTAGATGCCATGCGCATAGGGCCCGATGTCCACCCTGATTGGCACCCATTCTGGCGGGACTTAACCTCCCCTTCGGCCGAAAACTCCGCCCGCAACACCATGACCCGCTACTTCTTCCACCGCCGCCTCTGGGCCAATGACCCCGATTGCATCCTAATCCGAACCCGTGACGACCAATCAAACCTGGTCTTGAACGAAGTCCGGACCTTAGTGAGCATTGTGGGGCTAAGCGGTGGAGCAGTAGTGGATAGCGATAACCTCCTCTCCCTAAGGCGCGGTCGGCTCAAATACCTGCGCCGCATACTCCCACCTTGCCCGGAAAGCGCCCGGACCGTTGACCTTTTCCGGCGCGAGAGTCCTTCCATCATGGTCATGGAGATTGAAAGGCCTTGGGGCAAATGGTGGGTAGCTGGGGTATTGAACTGGGATGATAGGACCGTAACCACTACCCTGACCCTGGAAGAACTGGGGATACCCCCGGGTCGGTACCACCTCTACAGCTACTGGCGTGGGCTCTACCTCGGAACGACCGAAGGGACCATCGTTCTGAGGAGGCACCAACCCCACGAGACTGTCCTCCTGGGCATAAGGCCATGCTTACCTGAGCCCCAACTCCTTTCCTCCACCTTCCACATAACTCAGGGAGGGGTAGAGATAAAGCAAGTGGAGCGATTGGCGGTGGGCAAGGAATTGAGGATTTGGCTTCACCTTAAGAAACCCGGAATCCAATTCGGCAAGCTCATATTTGTGCTTCCGGAGGAATGGAGGGAAGGCGGAGCATGGGTGAACGGCCGCAGACAGGCCTTAATCCGGTTGGGGAGAAGGGTGGTGGCTTTGGGGTTCACTTTGGAAGAAGAGGCGACAGTAGAAACTCAATTCATAGCTAAGGGAGGGTAAAATTGCGCATCCTCATAACTGGAGCTGCGGGTTTCATAGGTTCCCACCTCTGCGATAGGTTCTTCAGAGAAGGCCACGAAGTCATCGGCTTAGACAACTTCATCACCGGCACGCCCGAAAATATAGCCCACCTTTTCGGGAACGACCGTTTTCTATTCATAAAGCACGATGTCACCAACTTCATTTATGTGCCTGGCCCGATTGATGCTGTGCTTCACTTTGCCTCTCCGGCCAGTCCTGTGGACTACATGAAATACCCAATCCAGACCCTGAAAGTGGGGGCGTTAGGGACACACAAAGCTTTGGGGCTAGCCAAGGCCAAAGGGGCCCGTTTCCTATTGGCCTCCACATCCGAAGTCTATGGCGACCCCCTGGTCAATCCCCAGCCTGAAAGCTACTGGGGCAACGTCAACCCCATAGGCCCTCGTGGCGTTTACGATGAAGCCAAGCGCTTCGCCGAAGCCCTAACCATGGCTTACCATCGTTACCATGGACTGGAAACCAGGATAGCCAGAATCTTCAATACCTATGGCCCACGGATGCGCCTTGACGATGGCAGAGTAATCCCCAACTTCATCGGCCAAGCCCTGAGGGGTGAACCGTTAACGGTTTATGGGGATGGGCAACAAACCCGTAGCTTCTGCTACATAGACGACATGGTAGAAGGCATATACAGGCTCCTTTTCTCCGACGAAGTAGAGCCTGTCAACCTTGGCAATCCCAACGAGATGCGGATAATAGAGCTGGCCCAACTGATAAACGAGATGATTGGGAACAAAGCGGGGATAGTGTTCAAGCCATCCCCTCCCGATGACCCCAAACTGCGCCGGCCGGACATAACCAAAGCCAAGAGGATTCTGGGCTGGGAGCCCAAGGTCTCCCTGGAAGAAGGCCTCCGGCTGACGATTGAATGGTTCAAAAGTAAAATTAGCCACGGTTAAGCAGAGCGAGCTGGCCGAATTTAGACATTAGGCCGCCTACAAAAACCA
>JAPWUT010000298.1 GCA_028275425.1 Anaerolineae bacterium
CCCCATATCCCCTCCTTCGGCTTAATTATAAACTCCAAACGGAGCAAAAGCAATCCGCAATCAAAACCAGAGGTTGACAACTCCGGCCTAACCCCGCAGGGTTCTCCCTTCTCCGCCTCGGAGAGGGCAAAACGCCGGCAAACCATAAGCCAACGAGGGTGAGTAATGGGGGGTCCAGGGGGCCGTAGCCCCATGGCGGGGGGTTGTGGGGGGTGTGCCCGTCCACGCCGACTAAAGTCAGCCTTTTGGACAGAGGTCGGCCTTCGCCGACCTTGATTAAACCGGGGGTGGAGGGGGCGCAGCCCCCCCCCAGGGGGCATGGGGGATGTGCCCCCAAGAACATTAAAAGAGGGAACGAGTCGCCCACATTAGCAACCCCGCCACGAGTGGGACCCAAAACGCTGGCAAACCCTAAGCCTACGGGGGTGGGCAAACGGGGGTCCAGGGGGCTTGCCCCCTGGCAGGGGGTCTGGGGGATGTGCCCCCAGAACAAAAAGAGGGAGCGAGTCGCCCACATTAGCAACCCCGCCACGAGTGGGAGCCAAAACGCTGGTTAACCCTAAGCCCACGGGGGTGGGCAAATGGGGGGTCCAGGGGGCTTGCCCCCTGGCAGGGGGTCTGGGGGATGTGCCCCCCCCCTTATCCTTTGGAAATATAAAGGCCCCTTGGGTCTATCTCTTCCCTGAGCACCCTGAGCTCTTCCTCAGTGGGCGGCTCGGTTTGCTCCACTTTGTCGGGGATTATGAGTTCAAAGCCGGTGTTTTCTATGACATCTTGAACCGTAATGCCGGGGTGGGTCGCCAGAAGCTTCATCCTCTTTGTCTCCTCATCAAAGCCAAGCAGGGCAAGGTTGGTGACCACCCGATACGGGCCTGAACCCTTGGGAAGGCCAACAGCTTCCCTCGCCCCAGGCCCCCAGAGGTAACCGGGCGTGGTTATGAAATCCACCTTCTCCACGAAACGGCGCCGGTCATGCCGCATTATTATGATTGTGCGCCAACAAAGGGAACCAACATCGTTTGCTCCACCGCTCCCCGGCAACCTCACCTTCGGCCGGCGGTAATCGCCAATAACCGTGGAGTTCAAATTGCCATAAGGGTCAATCTGGGCCCCTCCCAAGAACCCATACTCTATGAACCCCCTGGTTGCCGTCTCCATAATATCGCATATGCCCGAAGCCGCCAGAGCCTTGCGGAAGGTGTTGTATTCCCCTACCGCAAGGGGAAGCTCTTCCAAAGTAGCCCCAATACCCCCGAATTCAAAGATGGGGATGAGATTGGGGGCATGGAGCTTCTGGGCCAAAGCCGCTGCCAACATCGGTATGCCAGTGCCTATGAAAACCGTTGTGGAATCGGGCATAAGGCGGGAAGCGACGCAAATCATGAGCTCCGTAAGGTTGTAATTCCTGGCCGCCATAGGCCTTACCTCCTCTTTTCAGCTTTCTCCCTGAGCTTCTCCAGCCTCTCCCATCCTATCTTCTCCAGGTACTCTTGGTGGTTCCTGACGCTGTAGACGTATTTTTCCAGGAAAGCCTTGGCCCCTTCTTCGGTCTGAGAACTCTCAGCCCATTCCCTGATGATGTCTTCATCCCGAGCATAGCAGTAGCACATTTCGCCTGGGTGGGAACCGAACGGGGCATGAACCACTGCGTCCACTAAAAAGTATGGGATTATGGTGCGGTCAGGGTAACGGCGTATCTCTTCGGTGGGGACTATCTCCTCGGCACTGATTATGAGCCGCTTGGCAGCGCGGGCCAGTTCAAAAGCAAAGCCGCTTATCCCCTCAATCTGGGCATTACCGTACCGGTCGGCTCTGTGGACGTGGATGAGGGCAACGTCTACGATTAGGGCTGGGAGCAATGCTACCTTCTGGCCTGTAAAGGGGCACTTTACCACTTTGGCCGCACTGGATTTAAGGGTATCGCTGCCAAGCATGGAGCGGACAGGTATAAAAGGAACCCCCATAGCCGCAGCCTTGAACCGCCAAGCTATGGCCCCGTTGGACCAATCGGAAACTACTTCAACTTGGCCGCTCTCTACTGCCCGCCGCAGGGCGCTTGAAACCCCATACACCTCCAGGCCTATGTAAGTTATCTCCACTTGCTTGACCAGGCCCGCGGCCAAGAGCAAATCCAGTTCCAAAACTCCTTGCCCGGCAATCCGGAGGTCTTTCTTCCCCTGGCGGATGATTTCCCGCGTGAGGGACATGGGGCAGCGAACAGTTCCGTAAAGCTCGGTAGCCAAGTAATCGCCATCGTGGACGAATCGGCTTATGGCCTCCTGCTCAGTCATGAGCTTATCCACCAGGGCCTTGGGCTTCTGGCGGTTCCACTCCCGGAAAGCTTCAATGTCCGGAGGCTGGATGAGCTTTCCTTGCCCTTCTTCCACTATCTCAAATTCCAGCATAATCGCCTCCTATCCTGGTCTTCCCCTATAGTGTTGGTAATCTTGCCCCTGGACCAAGTCAGGAGCTAACCTTCTCGCCGGCCTCTCCCATTCCCCCAAGACCAGAAC
>JAPWUT010000031.1 GCA_028275425.1 Anaerolineae bacterium
TCGGCTGGGACTATTGCGGCTGGGGATAGGCTTAAGCAAGTCTGGCGCGACTGCAAAGTGGTAGGCCTTGAACCAATCCAGTGCCCAACCTTATCCTTAAATGGCTACGGCTCCCACGACATCCAAGGCATAGGCGACAAGCACGCTACCTGGATACACAACGTCTGGAACATGGATGCCCTGATGTGCATTGATGACCTGGAATGCAAAATGGGCCTGCAGCTACTAACCGAGGAAACCGGCTGGAAAGTGATGATAGAAAGGTACGGCATCCCGGAGGAAAAGGTCATGAAGATGTCCCAGATTTTCGGAATCTCCGGGGTGTGCAACGTCCTGGGTGCGATAAAGACAGCCAAATTCTACGGCTTTGGCCGGGACGATGTAATCGTCACTATCCTTACCGATAACATTGACCGCTACCGTTCGGTCATGAAGGAGCTCACGGAAAAATACGGGCCTATGGATGAGGTAGAGGCGGCTGTCCGCCTTGTCAGCATCTTCCACAAGCAGAAATTGGACTGGATTTTTGAAGGAACTAAGGAAATGAAGAACCGCTGGCACAACCTCAAATACTTCACCTGGGTAGAACAGCAGGGCAAAACCATTGAGGAACTCAATGCCCAGCGGGACCCTGAGTATTGGCTTGCTCAGCAGGCCCGCGTGGCCGAAATTGATAAACTCATAAAAGAAATCCGAGGATGGAGGTGAACTATGGCCGAGCTTACCGAAAAAGAACAAATCGTCCTGGATGCAATGCGCCAAGCCGGTAAACCGGTCCGCCCCGGCGATATTGCGGCCATGACCGGCCTAAAAAGCGATGAGGTTTCCAAAATCATAAAGTCACTCCAGAAGAAAGGCTTGGTCGTTTCCCCCAAGCGGTGCGTGTATGAGCCTTCCCAATAAAACCACAAGGAGGTGGTAAAATGCTCTTCCGAATTGGAGAAAACATACAGGTCCTTTCCCCAAGGGTGCGCGAGGCCATTGATAACCGCCAACCCGATTACCTAATGGAACTGGCTAAAGCCCAGGTCAAGGGCGGAGCCCACATGCTGGACTTGAACATAGGGCGACGCAAAAAGGATGGGCACGAGGTCATGCCCTGGCTTGTGGAAATAATTGATGAGGCCGTACCCGGAACCCCAGTCTCCCTGGACACCACTAACCCCCAAGCTATTGAGGCCGGCCTGAAGAAGTGCCAAGAGCTTGGCCTTAAGGCAATGATAAACTCCGTTTCCGCCGAGGAAGAGCGCTTGACCTCAATCGGGCCCTTGGCTGCTAAATACAACGTGCCTGTAATCGCCCTAACCATGACCCAGGCTGGAATACCCGTTAGCGCTGAGGAAAGGGCCAACATCGCCATGGAAATCCTAATCCCTCGCCTTACGGAGATGGGAGTTCCCATAGAGAACATCTACCTTGACCCCCTCGTCCTCACCGTAAACGGTTGCCAAGAGTATGTCCCCAATGCCGTGGAGGCCGTCCGTTACTTCAAGGCTTTGAGCGACCCACCTCCGAAGACCGTGGTCGGCCTATCCAACGTCTCCAACCGCGTTCCCAAGGAAAACCGTAGCCTCATCAACAGGGTTTACCTCGTTATGCTTATGGCCGCCGGGCTTGATGCCGCCATCCTGGACCCGTTAGATGAAAAGCAGAATGAGGTCATCCGGATAATTGAGCAACGCGATGAAAGCACCCCGGTCGGCAAACTCCTCCTGGCTCTCTACGATGCTACGGCTGCCGGAGAAGACCTGGACCCCTCAATTGTGGACATGAAAGACCCAGAACAAGTTGCGATATGGAAGACAGTGCAAATCCTCAAGAACAGGGTCATTTACGCTGATGCATATCTGCAGATGTAGGAGGAAGAGATGGCCGTTTTCCTTCACGCCGATAGCACCAAATGCTCCGGGTGCAAAGCTTGCTTAGTAGCCTGCAGCTTGGCCAAATTCGGGGTGAACAACCCCAAGAAAGCCCGCTTGGCCATAATACCCAAGTTCCCCGCCCCTGGGGTCTTTGAAGTCAAAACCTGCACCAACTGCGGAACTTGCGCCGAGGTCTGCCCGGTAGGTGCAGTGAAAGTGAACGAAAAAGGCGCATACTACATTGACCCCAATGAATGCATAGCCTGCATGGCCTGCGTGAAAGAATGCCCGGAGCAAGTAATCTTCACCCACCCCGATTACCCGGTGCCCTTTGAATGCGACTTGTGCGGAGCTTGCGTTGAAGTCTGCGGGCCGGGAGTCCTTTGGATTGAGTAAAAGCGCAAATTGCAAGGGCCGCCAATTTGATGGCGGCCCTGTTTAGGTTCAAGTTAGCTACCCCGAGAGCAGACAAAATGGATAAGGAGGCCAAAATGAACGGCTATGGCGGCAAAATCCTCAGAGTCAACTTAACCACTGGACAAATCACCAAAGAGCCGACCCCCGCCCACGTAGCTGAAAAGTTCCTGGGCGGAAGAGGCTTTGGAATCTACTTCCTCTACACCGAAGTGCCCAAAGGGGCTAACCCCCTCGGGCCTGAAAACAAACTCATAATCTCATCCGGCCCCCTCTCCGGAACACTAACCCCGGGCGCCGGCAAGATGGACTTCACCACTAAATCCCCCCTCACCGGGGGATACGCTTCGGCCAGCGTTGGCGGGCACCTCACCGCCGAGCTAAAGTACGCCGGCTACGATTCCATCATCGTTGAGGGCATATCCCCCAAGCCTGTTTACCTCTACATAAACGATGATGAGGTGGAACTCAGGGATGCTTCGGACTTGTGGGGCAAGGGAGCAATAACCGTTGAAACCGAACTCAAAAAGCGCCTCGGCGAAGAATTCCAGATTGCCACCATCGGCCCGGCCGGTGAGAACTTGGTTAAGTATGCCTGCATAAGCCACGATTTCGGAAGGCAAGCCGGGCGTGGGGGGGTCGGAACCGTGATGGGGGCCAAGAAACTCAAGGCCATAGCAGTCCATGGCACCAAGGACATCCCCATAGCCGATCCTCAAGCCCTCCTGCGCTTGGGAACTGAGGCCTACAAGGCCTGCAAAGCCTCCGGAGGCTTTGAAGCCTGGGTCCGATACGGCACCTCAGGAGTGACAGTTTGGTCCAACGAAGTCGGAGCCTTCCCCGTCCGTAACTTCCAGGCCGGAGCTTTGGAAGATTACAGCGGCTTGAGCGGCGAGACCATGCGCCAGCGCATCGTCATAACCGATAAGGGCTGCTTTGGCTGCCCATCCCCCTGCGGCAAATACTCCTTCAGCAAGAAATACAACATCTACGTGGAAGGCCCCGAATACGAGACCACTGCCCTCATCGGCGGGGACTGCGTTCTGACCGACATTGAAGACGTGGCCTACGCCAACTGGCTCTGCGATGAGCTCGGCATTGACACCATCTCGGTTGGGAACGTGATGGCCTTCGCTATAGAATGCTTTGAAAAGGGGATAATAACCAAGGAGGATACTGGCGGGCTTGAGCTGCGCTGGGGTGAGCCCAAAGTTGTGTTCACACTGATAGAGAAAATAGCCCGGCGGGAAGGAATTGGCGACCTATTGGCCGAAGGGGTAAAGTATGCTTCCCAGAAGCTTGGCAAGGGCTCCGAGGAATTCGCCATCCACGTAAAGGGCATGGAAGTGAGCGGGTATGAAAGCCACAACGCACCCGCTATGCTCCTTAGTTACATGACTTGCGACGTTGGAGCCCACCACAACCGCTCCTGGGCCATAACCTACGACCTGCAAGTCGGCCGCGACCTGGTTACTCCGGACAAGGCCGAGAGGGTGATTTACCTTCAGCACGTCCGGCCGCTCTTTGACTGCCTTGGGGCCTGCCGGCTCCAGTGGGTAGAACTGAGCATTGACCTTGGCCTGTACCCGCCCATCCTCAAAGCCATAACCGGCATTGACCGCTCCTGGGAAGACTTGCTGAAGATTTCGGAGCGGGTGTGGAACCTGACCCGGATGTACTGGGTGCGAGAGGTAGAAGGCTTCGGAAGGGAGTGGGACTATCCGCCTCCTCGCTTCTACAAGGAGCCCGTCACTTACGGGCCCACCAAGGGCAAGCTCATGAGCTGGAGTGACATCCAGAAGCTTCTGGACATGTACTACGAGAAGCGAGGCTGGGACAAGAACGGCATCCCCACTCCTGAGAAGCTTGCGGAGCTTGGGCTTGCGGATATAGTCAAATAACTGGCTTAGCACCTTAACCCCCGCCCCTTTTTCTGACCTACCCCTCTGTCCTGGCGGGGCGGGGGTTTTCCTTTCCCCGCTCCAGGGAAAGGCTGGGGAGAGCTTGAAGTGGCTAAGGTAAAGGCGGTAGGGATTCTCAGCCGCTACGCAGGCGATGAAATGGAAGTAGAAGGCGGTAAAAGTGTGGAAGAGCTCCTTGCAAGCTTGGGGATACCTTCGCCGCTGGTGGGAATAGTTTTGGTTAACGGAAGGCAAGTGGAGAAAAGTTACGTAATTGGGGAGGAGGATGAGGTTAAACTCATCCCCCTCTTAGGTGGTGGCTAAGCTTCTTCAGCCCTGTTTATTATCCGCACAATCTTTCCATCTTGCAGCTGGATGATTCGGTCGGCCTCGCGGGCGACGGCTGGATTGTGAGTCGCTACGATGACCGTAATGCCCCGCTCCCGGTTCAGTTGCCGTAGCAGAGAAATAATCTCCATCCCTACTTTGCTATCCAAATTCCCTGTTGGCTCATCAGCAAGGAGGACCTTCGGGGTATTGATAAGAGCCCGGGCGATGGCAACCCGCTGCTGTTCCCCACCGGAGAGTTGCCCTGGCAAGTGGTGCAGCCTATCCCCTAAGCCCATTATCTCCAACAATTCCCGTGCTCGCTCCTCCAGTCGGAACCTCAACCCACGCCGGTATGGGAGCAGAGGGAGCATCACGTTCTCCAATGCAGTTAGCGTCGGCACCAGGTGGAACATTTGGAAGACAAAGCCAATCCGCTCCCGCCGGAAGTCAGCCAAGGCATTGCCCCGTAGCGTCCCTACGTCCACCCCATCCACCACTATCCGCCCGGATGTTGGACGGTCCAGCGTACCAATGAGGTTAAGCAGGGTGGACTTGCCACTGCCGGAAGGACCGGTCACAGCCACGAACTCCCCAGCTGCAATCTCCAAAGTAACCCCATCCAACGCCCGCACCGGGGCACCTACGGTGTAGATTTTAGTCAGATTCTCGGTCACAATCATCCCTACTCCCCCCTCATTGCCTCCGCTGGTGTCACCCTCGCCGCTACCCACGCTGGATAAACCGCTGAGACCAACCCAACTATTCCCGTCACACCCAATCCAGACAACGCCGCCCACAAAAGCCCAACCCTTACACCTTGATACAGAACCAGATAGGCCACTACCCCTAAAACCACCCCTACCAGCCCGCCCACAAAACCAAGCACTGCTCCCTCCATAAGAAACAACTTAGCAACCTCACCCGTCCTCCAACCCATCGCCTTCAACACCCCTATCTCCCTCCTCCTTTCCACCACCCCAGCCAGAAGCGCATTCCCCATCCCAGCCGCTGCAAGCCCAAACCCAACCCCCACAAGCATCCAGTGATACCCTCCTACCTTCACCAAAATATACTCCCCAAGGAGCGTCCCGGAAAGATACCCCGCCCGGTCCACAACCACCCCAACTAAAACCACTAAAAGCCCCGCACAAAGGGCGGCCGTCATCCCTGCCAAAAGGCTCCTACTCCACCGACGAGCCACCCCCAATAGTGCATAACGGATGAAAAGAAAAGCACCCCAGGAGCGCCCCCTCAGCCGCCTCACTGGCCGATGCCGAAGGCCAGACATCTGAAGGAGGGGGATAGGCGGTACCCTCGCTGCCTCTAAGGCGGGATAGAGGCTTCCCAGAAGCGAGAGGGCCGTCACCATAAAGGGTACACCTATTAGCCAGAGAGGGGAAGGGAGGGGTTGGTGAGCCAACCTTAGTGCACCCGCTGCCAATGCTGTCCCCCCAACCCCCGCTCCGACCCCAAGCAAGAAGGTCCGCTTGAGCACCCAGCCCATTAAAGTGGAAGAGCGCCAGCCGAGGGCCTTCTGGAGGGCCAAGACAGGCTGATGGGCCAACAGGTCAGCCCAAGCCATATCGGCGGCAAAAAGCCCTCCGGTGAGGAGGAGGACGGCAATGAGTAAGAGATGGCCAGACTGGATACGGCGGTGGTAGGATAGGGTGACATTTTTCTGGACCCATTGCTCCTCCACATAGCCGATGCCTGGGACATGGACGAGGATGCGGCGTGGGGAGGAGCCAACCATGATATCCACATCCAGGCCGGTTCTGCGGTGGATTTCAGAGGCGATAGCTTCAATCTTGCGCTGGGCAGCGGGTGTTAGCTTATCAATCCCTCCAACGCGCACACGGATAGCGCTAATGCAGTTGTCGCCGGCGATTAGCCGGGCTGCCTTCAGCGTAGTTAGGGCCAGAGGCGGCATCGGGACAGGGCCGGTTAAGGTCAGGGAAGGGCGAATGACCACTGGCTCTGTAGGCTGTCCCGATTCGTCATACCGGATGGTGGCCAATGGAGGAATGTACATCCCCAGCGGCACTCGGTTGACTGGCTCCATGCCCACCCCAAGCCGCTCCAGACGAAACACCCCTTTTAGCTTCAAAGAGAAAGCAGTAGTTTCCTCCCGCTCCATGTGAAACGGAATTTGAGAGCGGGCCTCCAGGGTAAGTCCTTTATAAGGGAAGGGAGGGCTTGCCTCAATATACGATTGAGCCTTCTCCGGCTTAAGCATCTGGGGGAAATGAATTTGGCGACCTTTCCCTTCCCAGAGCGACTTAATAATTAGCGAAAGGTATTCCTCCGCATTAAAATGCCATTCCCCTACTACTTCAGTAGGGAGGTTCTCCAATTCGGCAGGGTCATTTCGCTTCTCCACCTCTTCTAATGAGAGTTCAGAGGGGAGCACAACACGCGAAAGCTGGATAGAAAACGTCCAACTGACGTAAGGGGTAGCGTTCAGGAGGACGGGGAGATTCTGCACATAGGTGATAACCCCTGGGTAGGGAGATGGTGTGATGAAAATAGGTTCCTCGTCCGTCAGATACCCACCCTCTATAATAGCCTGGTCCAGGCCTACCAGTCGGGCCTCTTGCTCCGGCTCTACAAAGCCAAGAGGATAAAGGACTCCGAACCCTACATTATATGCGCCTTTGCCAAGGCATTTCGGGAGAAGCAAATCTTCAAATCTCACCTCCTTACTTTTGGGTCGGATGACCTTATAACATTGGCCATGGTAAATCTCGCGAACCAGGCCATTATCAATTGTGAGGGTGGTATCCTCTAAATAAACACCTGGATCAGTGAGATTTTCCCAAGGAATTACTCCAGGGCCAGGGATTATGTAAGTCAGCAACCCCTCTGGCGCTGCTATCTCTACCCCTGGGATGGCTTTTATCGCTTCATATTGGGCGATAGAAATACCGCCGGCGAGGTTGGAGAGGAAATTCGGCTCCACCAGGCCGTATTTGGTCTCTACAGCTGAGCGGGCACCAGCAGGCCGAACCAGAATATCGTAAGTAGTACGCCAGTAATTACTCAAGTCCTGGTCAGCTACAAGGGCAATGGACTCTGAAGCCTGTCCAATCAGAATTACATTCAGACTCAGGACCAACAGCCCTGCTATTAGAAGCCTATTACCTCTATACCGGATGTACAAATTGCTCCTCATTCATCTCAACAACGATGTCCAAATCAGCCGTCAGGCGAGTCATGCCATAGGACATTCCGGCGAAAGCGCCGATGATAGCATATGAAATGTCCAGGTACAACTCAAAAGGGCTTTCTTCAGCCATGTTGCAATCTCTCAAACATAAGGATGGTGAGTTCGTAATCGGAGAGTTGGGGATAGAGGCGGCGCAGCCGGGCGCGTACGTTGTCCAGCCAAAGTATCTGCATCTCTAAGAGTGTCTGGATTCGGCGCCCTGGCGACAAGCGCATCAGCAGGCGAATTTGCTGCCCATCGGCAGGCTCCAGATGTCTCCCTGTTCCCTCTGAGGCCATAAAACACCTCCGCTTCCTATCCTAAGACGCCCAAGCCAACGCGCCGTTAACGTGTTTGGGAGCATCAATTCTATTGTAGTCAGCTCATCGCCCTTGTCAAAATTAACCGGAGTTCGTGCTTTTTGCGGGCTTGCTTTCCTCGCCCTCAAGTTTTATAATGAGAAAGGGGGGAGGAGATGGCTAAAAAGGCGAAGGGGCAAGCCAAAACTTTGAAGCTTTCTTTAATATTCCGGCCCGATGTTCTGGGCACAATTTTTGTCTTGCTCAGCCTTTTCACCCTGTTCAGCCTCCCTCCTTCCCAAAAAGGCACCCTCACAAGCCAGTGGCTAAGGATATTGAGCCTCGCCTTCGGCTGGGGTGTTTTCTTATCCCCAGTAATCATAGGAGCTACAGGGGTCCTGTTACTGCTCTACAAGGCGGCAAAGGTTTCAAAGAAGGAGTTGCTCCGCCTCTTAGCCGGCTGGGCCTTCTTCTTCCTCCTGCTGGCAGTCATCCATTCCCTCTTCGCCTCACCCGACCCCAAAGGTTACGCTGCCAAGGGCAAAGCAGGCGGGTATGTAGGCTTGCTCATCGTTGAAGCGCTAAACACTGCTTTGGGTCCTGTCGGGGCTATCTTGTTCATCCTCCTTTTGCTCACTGCCTCCTTCTTCGTCGCTCTTGGCCTACCTTTGTCCAAAGTCGTGGAATCGTTAAAGGTGTTCCTCGCCGAAGTTCGTGATACGATTAGGTTCTGGAGGCTGAGGAAGCCTGCTCCTGCCGTCCAGCCCCAGAGGCCGGAAGAGGCCACTTACCTTACCCCAAGGATTATAGGGGAAAAGCAACGCTGGCAACTCCCCCCAATCCACGAAATCCTGGAAGATTACACGGAAAAGGAGATAGAAGAAGCCGAAATACGCCGCAAAGTCCGAATCATTGAAGAAACCCTGGCAGGGTTCGGGATACCGGCTAAGGTGGTTGAAGTTAACCGCGGACCGACTGTAACCCAATTTGGGGTTGAGCCCGGCTTTGTGGAGAAGAAGGGCCCCGACGGCCGACCGATAAGGGTCAAAGTTAAGGTTTCCAGGATAAAGGCCTTGGCCAACGATTTGGCCCTTGCCCTCTCCGCCGCCCCAATCCGAATTGAGGCCCCCGTCCCCGGCCGCTCCTACGTGGGCATTGAGGTCCCCAATACCGAATTCTCCCTCGTTTCCCTCAAGGGGGTCATGGAATCGGAGGAATTTCGCCGCAATGAATCCCGGCTCAAAATCGCCCTTGGGAGGGATGTCTCCGGCCAGCCCGTTGTAGCCGATTTGGCTTCAATGCCCCACTTGCTTATCGCCGGGGCCACCGGCTCCGGTAAAAGCATGTGCATAAACTCCATGGTCACTTGCTTGACTTGCATCAATACCCCTGAAACCCTCCGCCTTATCCTGGTGGACCCCAAACGTGTGGAGTTGGTTCATTTCAACGGCCTCCCTCACTTGGCCCTGCCGGTGATAGTAGACGTGGAAAAGGTCCTGGAAGCATTCCGCTGGACCCTGAACGAGATGGCCAGGCGTTACAGGCTCTTCTCTCAAGAGGGGGCGCGCAATATAGAGGAATACAACCAGAACGCAGCCTCACGAGGCCAGGAAATCCTACCCTACCTTGTGGTAATCGTGGATGAGTTGGCCGATATCATGCTCATGGCCCAGGAAGAAGTGGAAGGGATGATAACGAGGTTGGCTCAGCTGGCAAGGGCCACCGGAATTCACTTGGTCATCGCTACTCAAAGGCCAAGCGTTGATGTAATCACCGGCTTAATAAAGGCCAACTTCCCGGCCCGGATAAGCTTTGCCGTCACCAGCCAAGTGGATTCAAGGGTGGTTTTGGATACAGCCGGGGCCGAGGACCTCTTGGGTAAGGGTGATATGCTCTTCATGCCCCCAGACTCCACCCGGCTAATCCGAATCCAAGGGTGCTACGTTTCCCCGAAGGAGATAAAGCGCTTGGTAGAGTTCTGGAAGGCCCAAGGTCCCAGTGAACCCCTCTTCCCGAGGGTATTGCAGGAGCCTTTACCAATCACTGCACCAACCAGCTATAGGCCACAGGCCGAGGAGGATGACCTTTTGGATGAGGCTGTAAAGCTCCTCCAGGAGCATGGCAAAATATCCATCTCTTTCCTCCAAAGGAAGCTGAGGATAGGCTACAACAGGGCCGCACGGCTCATGGAGCTTATGGAGGAGAAAGGCTTACTGAGCCAAAGGAAGGAGGAAAGTTGACTTCTTCCCCACCGCAGGATAAAATGAAACAAGTCAATTGCAGGAGGTAAGCCCATGGTTCCACCGAAAGCCAATGTGGTCATAATAGGAGCAGGAGTAAATGGCCTCAGCACCGCATACCACCTTGCCCTCAAAGGCGTCAAGGACATCGTAGTCGTGGAAAAAGAGAAGTTCATTGCCGCAGGTTCCACAGGCCTTTCGGCTGGAGGCATCCGCCAGCAGTTTTCCACCGAAGTCAACATAAGGATGGCCATGTACAGCGTGAAAAAGTTTGAAAGGTTCAAAGAAGAGATGGACGAGGACATAAGCTTCCACCAAGTTGGCTACCTCTTCCTGCTCACAGACCCCGAAGATGTGGAGCTTTTCCGGCAGAGCTACAACCTTCAACGCAGCCTCGGCTTAGAGGTGGAATGGCTTGGGCCTGATGAAGTCCGCAAACGCTGGCCCTACATAAACACCGAAGATGTCCTGGCCGCCACCTATTGCCCCACTGACGGGTATGCCGACCCCTATTCTGTGGCCAACGGTTATGCTAAACAAGCCCGCCGCCTCGGCGTCAAAATTGAGCTTGAGACCGAGGTCACCGGAATAAAGGTTGAAGGCGGTAAAGTCAAGGGGGTTGAAACCACTAAAGGCCCGATTGAGGCCCCGATTGTGGTGAACACTGCCGGCCCTTACGCCCGCCTAATCGGCAAGATGATAGGGGTTGATATACCGGTTGACCCCTACCGGCGCCAAGTCTTCATCACCGATGCTTTCCCCGATATACCGCCTGATTGGCCAATGACCATTGACTTCAAGTATCACTGGTACATGCGTAAAGAGGGGCCGGGTTTGCTCATGGGGATGAGCGATATGACCGAGCCCCCAAGCTTCAACATGAACGTAGACTGGAGCTTCATGGAGAAGGTGGTTGAGCACGGAGTAAAACGCATCCCAATCCTGGAGAAAGCCCGGATTATGCGGGGCTGGGCAGGCCTTTACGAGGTCACCCCCGATAGCCAGCCAATCATAGACAAAATTCCGGGGATTGAAGGCTTCTACTGCGCCGTCGGTTTCAGCGGGCACGGTTTCATGCTCTCCCCGGCCACAGGCCTTGTGATGTCCGAACTAATCACCGAAGGCAAGGCCGTAACCTTTGATATCACGGAATTCCGCTACAACCGGTTCACCGAAGAAATTAAAGGGGAAAAGCACGTGATTTAGGCCATGGGTGAGATACTGATTCTTAAGGGCGATATTACCGCTGTGGAAGCCGATGCCATAGTCAATGCCGCCAACAATAGGTTATGGATGGGTGGAGGCGTAGCGGGGGCCATAAAGAGGGCCGGTGGCGAGGAGATAGAGCGCGAGGCCATCTCCAAAGGGCCGATAAAGGTCGGTGAAGCGGTGGCTACAGGGGCCGGCCGCCTCAAAGCCCGTTATATTATTCACGCTGCCGCTATGGGCTACGACGACCAAGGCCGAATGATTCCCCCTACCCGCGAGTCCATCCGGAACGCCACCTTAAACAGCCTCCTTTTAGCCGAGAAGCTCGGCCTTAAAAGCATAGCCTTCCCCGCTTTGGGGACAGGCGTCGGAGGCTTTCCAGTGAAGGAAGCGGCAACCATAATGGTCCATGCTACCCATGAGCACTTGGCCAAGGGTAGCAATCTGGAAAAAGTAATCTTCGTCCTCTTCGGGGACGAGGCGTATCAAGCCTTTGAGGAGGCTCTTAAGGAGGCTTCTGGAGGGTGAGGCTATTTAAGCGAAAGGCCAGGGACTGGAAAGAGGCTGCCCAGACCTTGAAAGAATCGCCAGACCCTAAAGCCAGGTGGGAGGCAGCGGAAGCCCTCGCTGATTC
>JAPWUT010000032.1 GCA_028275425.1 Anaerolineae bacterium
GGGGCGAGGGGGGTGTCCCCCCACAAAAACAAAAGAGGGAACGAATTGCCCACATTAGCAACCCCGCCACGAGTGGGGCCCAAAACGCCGGCGAACCCTCAGCCAACGGGGGTGGGGAAAGGGGGGTGGAGGGGGGCGAAGCCCCCATGGCGGGGAGCGTGGGGGGTGTCCCCCCACGAAATCAAAAGAGGGAGCGAGGCGCCCACATTAGCAACCCCGCCACGAGTGGGGCCCAAAACGCTGGCAAACCCTCAGCCTACGGGGGTGGGAAAAGGGGGGTAGAGGGGGCGCAGCCCCCTCCCAGGGGGTTTGGGGGATGTGCCCCCAGAATAAAAAAGAGGAGGCGAGTTGCCAACTTTTGCAACCCTGCTACGAGTGGGGCCCTAAACGCCGGCAAACCTTCAGCCTACGGGAGTGGGAAAAGAGGGGTGGAGGGGGCGCAGCCCCCTCCCAGGGGGCATGGGGGATGTGCCCTTCCGACCTAACCCCCTGACCCCCTTCCCTGCGAGGGAAGGGGGAGAATTTTGTGGGGTTATCGGGTAAGCCTACGAGTGGGACCCAAAACGCTGGCGAACCCTAAGCTCACGAGGGTAGGAAAAACGGGGGGTGGAGGGGGCGCAGCCCCCTCCCAAGGGGTCTGGGGGATGTGCCCCCAGAATAAAAAAGAGGGGGCGAGTTGCCAACTTTTGCAAACCTGCCCACGAGTGGGGCCCTAAACGCTGGCAAATCCTCAGCCAACGGGGGTGGGCAAAGGGGGGTCCAGGGGGGCGGAGCCCCCATGGCAGGGGGCGTGGGGGATGTGCCCCCAAAATTTCAAAGAAGGGCCATCCCTGTTGTCAACCTTAACTTGATGCTCATGAGGCGTAGCTCCCTCCACCCTAACTTAGGGCTTTAGGGGATGGCCGGTGGGAGGTAGATGGTGAAGGTGCTGCCAAGGCCGGGTTCGCTTTCTACACCTATCTTGCCACCATGCAGGCTTATTATTTCGTGAGCTATCGCTAACCCTAAGCCTAAACCCTGTTGCTCTGTCCTCTCGCGGCCTATTTGCCGGAAGCGCTCAAAAAGGTTGGAGATTTCTTCCGGCGGAATCCCTATCCCCTTATCCTTTACCGCTATCTCCACAAATTCTTCCCCCCTGCGGAGGGAGACTGTTACCTCTTTCTCTTCCCGCAGGGAAAATTTGATTGCATTGTCCACAAGCCGGCCCAAGGCATCCACGAAAAGAGGTTCCAATACCCGGACGGGCGGGACGGGGAAGGTCACTTGGTATTCCAGCCGAACTCCCTTGCTTTCAGCTAAGGGGCGGTATTTCTCCACTACTTTCCCCACTATATCCGCCAGGTCACTCCTTATCTCGGAAAACCGCTGGAATTGCTCCATAGCCCGGCCTGTGTCTATCTGGATGAGGAGGAGGAAATCTTCAACAAGCTTCACGAGCCGGTCGGCTCCTCTCTTCACTTCCAGTAGGTAATCCTGCAGAGCGTTCGGGGTGAAGGATTTGAGGTCCTCCAAAGCCAGTTCAGTGTAGCCCACTACGTAGGTAAGGGGGGTGCGGAGTTCGTGGCTCAAGGCAGTTATGATTTGCTCCTTGAGCTTTTCTACCTTTGCTTCGGTTGCTTCTCGGATGGCCTTTGCTCTTTCCAGCCGGGAACGAACTACGGCCAATAGCTCTCGGGCGTCAAAGGGTTTGGTGATGTAATCTTCTACTCCCAAGCTTTTGCCTTGTATGATGTCCTCAAGGGAGCCTTTAGCTGTGAGGAAGATGAAGGGGATGGGTATCCATTCCGGCTTGCTTCGGACAGCCTCGTAGAAGGCGTAGCCGTCCATCCGGGGCATCATTATATCGGATATTATGAGGTCGGGGCGGGTTTTGGCCATAATTTCCAAAGCTTCCATCCCATCCCTGGCTGTCAGGACCTCATATCCTTCCCGTTCCAATAGGTCCCTGAGGCCGTAGAGGAGTGGGAGGTTGTCTTCTACCACTAATATTGTGGCCATTCTTCCCTCCATTATTCGTAGCGAAGCGCTTCTATGGGGTTAAGGCTGGCAGCTTTGTTGGCCGGGTAAATCCCGAAAAATAGCCCTACCGCTGCCGAAAATATCACCGCTAAAAGCACTGACCAAGGGGTCACCAGGGTCTGGATGTTGCTACCACCGATATTTATCCGGCCTATCCCCCAAGAGGCCAGCCAACCTAAGACTATCCCTATCGCTCCTCCAAGCAGGCTAAGTACGGTGGCTTCGGTCAGGAATTGCAGGAGGATGTCCCTCCTTTTAGCCCCTACGGCCATCCTTATCCCAATTTCCCGTGTCCGCTCGGTAACTGAAACCAGCATTATATTCATTATGCCAATCCCGCCAACGATTAGCGAAATCGCACCTATGCTCCCCAGGAAAATGGTGAAGATGTTAGTTATGGCATTGGCCATGGAGAGCATGTCTTCCTGGGTGACAATTGAAAAATCGTCCTCAGCCGAGGGTGGGAGGTCGTGGCGGTCGCGGAGTAGATTTCTGGCTTCTTCCATGGCTTGGCTTAGGGAGTTCCTATCCTTTGCCTGGGCGTATATAGCCGTTACGCTGGGTTGGCCGCGCCAATCGGCCCGACGGGGGAAGTAGGTAAAAGCGGTAGTTATCGGGATTACGACCAAATCGTCCTGGGTGAACATCCCCGCGCCGCCTTTCTTTTCCAGAACGCCGATAACCCGGAAAGAAACCCTGTTGATTTTAACCACTTGCCCTACCGGGTCTTGGTCCCCGAAGAGGGTTTTGGCCACATCCGCCCCAAGGACGACTACCAGCGAGCGGGCCTTCACGTGCGAATCGGTGAAGAATGAGCCTGAAGCTACCTTGTGGTTGCGCACTTGAACGTAATCGGGTGTGGTCCCAACCAAGTTGGTTTGGGTGTTGGAATCCAAATATACCACTTGGACTGCGCTTTGGACCACCGGGGCTACGCCGTTTAAAGAAGGCAAACTTTTTAAAGCTTCGGCATCGGCATAAGTGAGGGTTATGGCCGAACCAAGTCCTCCCCTTATAGCTCCGGTAGTTATGCGCCCCGGAAGGATTATGAGCAGGTTAGTGCCGATGCTTTCAATTTGCCTTGTAACTGAGGCTTGCGTTCCTCCCCCGATGGCAAGCATTGTTATCACGGCCATTACACCGATGACTATTCCCAGGATGGTAAGGCCGGAGCGCATGCGGTTGGCCATTATGCTCTGGAAAGCCATCCGGAGGTTCTCCATAACGTTCATGGCCTCTCCTCCCCTACTATTTGCCCGTCCAAAAGCTTTATTATGCGCCCAGCGTAGGAAGCAACCTTCGGATCGTGCGTTACTAAAACCACCGTTATCCCCATTTCCCTATTGAGCCTTCGGAATATTTCCATGATTTCTGCCCCCGATTTGGAGTCCAGGTTACCGGTTGGCTCATCGGCCAGGATTATTGAGGGGGTGTTAATTAGGGCTCTGGCTATGGCTACTCTCTGCTGCTCCCCTCCCGAAAGCTCGGTAGGCCTATGGTTTAGCCTATCCCCAAGGCCTACTGCTTGGAGGGCTTCAATGGCTCGCCTCTTCCTCTCCCGGCCGTCAACTCCAGCGTAGATGAGGGGAAGCTCAACGTTGTAGAGGGCCGTAGCTCTGGGCAGCAAGTTGAACATCTGGAACACGAAGCCTATCTTGCGGTTGCGCACTTCGGCCAATTGGTTCTCGTTCAGAGTTTCAACCGGAATGCCTTCAAGGCGATATCGGCCTGAGGTTGGCTTGTCAAGGCAGCCTATTATGTTCATGAGGGTGGACTTGCCCGAGCCCGAAGGGCCCATTATTGCCACCATCTCCCCCTTTTCAATGGAGAGGGAAACTCCCCTCAAGGCTGGGATTTCCACTTTGCCCATCTTGTAAATTTTGACCACATCTTCCAGTTCTATGAGAGCCATAGCTCCCCCTCTCACCGGACAGGTGGCCGGAATGTCCCTCCGCCAAACATGAAGGGGCGGGAAGAAGGCAATTGCTGAGGCAGGCTCACCAGGACCAAGTCTCCTTCCTTGATATCTCCCTCCACAATCTCGGCCATGACATTGTTAGACATGCCTACTTTCACAGGGACGGGGGTGAAGTTTTCGCCCCTCTTCACCATCACTATTTGCCTGCCTCCGCGGGATTGGATAGCCCTCACCGGGACCAGGAGGACATTTTCCGCACGGCCTACCAGGATGTTGAGGTTAGCGGTCATCCCCACTTTTATGCGCTCATCGGGGTCCTCTATGGTTACGGTTACAGGGTAATTGACTACGCCTTGCACAGTCTGGCCAACTTTCCCAACCATCGTCACTTTGCCTCGGTAGGTGCGGTCAGGCAAGGCATCAAAGGAAATTTCCACCTCTTGCCCTTCTTTAACTTTGCCCACATCCAACTCTACAAGCTGTGCCTCAATTTCAAGCGAGGAGAGGTCTACCAAAGTTACGGCTGGGGTGCTCGGGCCGGCGGTCCCTCCCTTCACGATACTTATATCGGCCACAATTCCGTCAAATGGGGCTTTGAGTGTGGCATTTTCCAGGTTCAACCGAGCCTGTTCCAAAGCGATTTCGGCTTGGCGGACTTGGGCCTTAGCTATGGCCAAGTCTTCTTCCGTTGGGTAATTTTCCAATTCCTCAAGTTGGGCTTTGGCCTGAGCCAATTGCGCAGCGGCGCTGTAGAGGGCGGCATCGGTGTATTTGGCGACGGTTAGCTCGTAGTTGAGTTTGGCCGCTTCGTAATCCAGAGTAGCTTGGTGCAACTGCTGGGCTTGGGGCAGAGAGGCGGCTTCTGGTCTCCACCCAACTTTATCGTATTGAGCCTGAGCTTGTTCCAAAGCTATCCGGGCCTTTTCCACGTTGATTTCGGCCAGGCGGATTTGCTTATCCCTATTGGCGGCGTCAATCTTAGCCGCTTCATAGGCGGCCTGAGCGCTGCGTAGGGCTGCCCTGGCGGCTTCAATCTGAGCTTTTGTTTTACCTTTGAGGAGCTTATTGAGCTGAGCCTGGGCCACGGCCAAGTTTGCCTCTGCCTGAGCTACTTGAAGTTCAAGGGTTTTGGTATCAAGGCGGGCCAATGGTTGCCCTTCCCGCACGAATTCCCCTTCTTCCACCAGTATCTCCGCAACCTTCCCCGAAGTCTGGAAAGCCAAGTTTACTTGCGCCTTGGCTTTAACCGTCCCTACGGATGAGACCGTTACTACCAAATTCCCTCGTCGGACCGGAACTGTTTCCGCAGTGCTTTGGGAGCTGCCTTTTGGCCTCAGTGCTACCCACCACCCAATTATCCCACCTGCAATTAGGAGTAGCACCAAGCCAATTATCCACCATTTGCGGCGCATATTCACCTCCTGAAAACAGTTTCAGGCCAAATTATACCGCAGATTTGTGAAAGAATTGTTAAGAAAGCTGCTCGGTCCTGAGGGAGAAGGCTTTCACCGGAGCGAAGGAAGAGCGATGTATGGGGGATGGGCCTAACTTCTGCAAAGCCTCCCGGTGCTTTGAAGTGCCGTATCCTTTGTGGTCCGAAAAACTGTAGCCGGGGAAGACAGCGTCCATCGCTTTCATCCAATTGTCCCTGATTACTTTAGCCACTATGGAAGCGGCGGCGATTGAAAGGCAATAATCATCCCCTGAGACTATGGCCTCTTGGGGGATTGGGACTTCGGGAAGGCGTAGGTAATCAATGAGCAAGAATTGGGGGGGCGGGTTGAGTTGAGAAATAGCCAAGGCCATCGCTTCCCTGGTAGCCTTGACTATCCCTATCCGGTCAATGCGTTCCGGAGGCACGAATCCCACCCCCCAAGACACGGCCGAGGCCGAGATAACCTCAAATAGCTTTTCCCTCTGCAGGGGCTTGAGTTTCTTAGAATCGCATACCTCTGCCAGGATAGATTCAATCTCGGGGTTATCAAGTGGAAGGATTACAGCCCCTGCTACTACCGGGCCAGCCCAAGCGCCTCTGCCAGCTTCATCAATACCGGCAATGTAGGAGTAGCCTTTCGCCAGGAGGTCTTTCTCCAAAGGAGAAAGCCGCATCGGCCCTTATTCCCTTTTCTCCTTTAGGCGAGCAGCTTTTCCGCTGAGACCTCTTAGGTAATAGAGTTTGCTCCTTCGGACCTTGGCCCGGCGCACTATTTCTATCTTCTCAATGTTCGGGGAGTAAAGGGGGAAAATCCTCTCAATTCCGATGTTGTGAGCTCCTATCCGGCGGACCGTAAAAGTTTTTCCTGCCCCTGTCCCCCTTATCTTTATGACCACGCCCTCAAAGACCTGGACCTTCTCAGTTTTCTCTTCTTCCCCGGCCTTTTCTTCAGTGAAGCGATAGTGGACCCTGACGGTATCTCCAGGGCGTATTTCTGGAATTGTTGGCTTTTCGCTTACCCTTTCCACTGCTCTTATAGCCTGCTGCACATCCATTTCCACCACTCCTTTCCCGAAAATGCTTTGGCATTTTAACACATTGCCTTCAAAAATACAAATCGGCCTCTCAATCCCCACCCCCTGCGAGGAGATTGCTTCGTGCACTTAGTTCCATCGGAGTGACAAGATTAACCGCTAAGGACGCAAAGAACGCAAAGAAAATTAAAAAGCTCTGCGTCCTTTGCGCTCTTTGCGGTTCAAGAATTAAAGGTTGGCTTAGGCCAATAACAAGCCAAAGGCTCAAAGGGATTGGCTTGGGGAAGCATGGGCCTTTTTGACACATCCTCCGTTTTCGGCTAATATCTTCAGCAAGAGGTAGGGGAGGGTTTATGGGTTACCTCATCTATTTTTTGTTTCGTTTAGCGGCATGGCTTTGCACGAGGTTGCCGTCAAAGATAACCTACGGGGCCGCTATCTTCATAGGCGATGTCCTTTTCCTCCTCTCCCGTAAAGTCCGAAGCAACCTCATGCATAACATTAGCAACGTCACTGGCCGCAGGGATGAGCGGATTGTCCGGAAGATTTTCCGCCACCTCGCCTTAAACCATGTGGACTTGTTCACAACCCCGAAGCTTTCCCGGGAGAGTTTGGAGAAGAGGTTGGAGATTGAGGGCTTTGAGCATTTCTTGGAGGCCTATGGGAAGGGCAAGGGGGTAATATTGGCCTCAATCCACATGGGTTGCCCCGATTTTGTCGGCCAGTGGCTTGCCTTCCAAGGGTTTCCGGTCACCATCCCGGCCGAGGTCCTGGAACCCCAAGCCCTCTTTCGCTTTATGACTAAGCTTAGGTCAGCCCACGGAATTCGCCTCATACCCGTGAACGGCCCTCTCATGGAGCTGGTCAGAGCGCTGCACCGAGGTGAAGCCATAGCCCTGGCCCTGGATAGGGATGCTACCGGAAGCGGGGTTGAGGTTAAATTTTTCGGCAAGCTTGCCCGCTTGCCCGATGGAGCAGCTCGCTTGGCTTACCGCACCGGTGCCCCGATTGTCATGGCTTTCTGCATCAGGAAGCCTGATAACTCCTTCAAAGTGTGGGTTGAACCCCCGTTCCATGTGGCCGGGGAAGGCCCTAAGGAAGAAGTCATTGCCAGAGCGCAGGAGAAGATAATCGCCACGATGGAAAAGTACATAAAGGCTTACCCCGAACAATGGGTCCTTTCTGCCCCCCTGTGGAGGGAAGGCGATGAAGATAGCGCTGGTCTCACCCTATGATTTCTCCGTCCCTGGGGGCGTGGTCAAGCACATATATTACTTGGCAAAGCACTTTCGGGAAATGGGCCACGAGGTTAAAGTCATTGCCCCTTGTTCCCGTGAAGATGCTCCCCTTTCCGAGTATTTGGTCAAGGTCTCAAGTTTGGTGGTAGGGATACCATCGGCAGGCTCGGTGGCGAGGGTCTCCGTTTCACCACTGGTCTACAGGAAAGCGAAGAAGATACTTGAGGAGGAAAACTTTGACGTAGTGCACATCCATGAGCCTTTAACCCCGATGCTCCCCGTTGCCGTTCTGAGGCATTCTGAGTCCTTGAACATAGGCACCTTTCACGCCTATAGGCCTGACCCCCACCCGGTGCTGGAGTATTCCGATGTTTTGCTTAAGCGTTTGGCCAACAAATTGGATGGAAGGATTGCCGTTTCCATGGCGGCCAGGGATTACATAAGCCGGTATTTCCCCGGCGATTACCGCATAATCCCCAACGGTGTTGACCTGGACTTTTTCCAAAGCATGGCCAAGCCGATTGAGCGCTTCTGCGATGGTCGCCCAAACATCCTATTTGTGGGGAGGCTTGAGAAGCGCAAGGGCTTTGGCTTCTTGCTGGATGCTTTTAAGCTTGTGCAGGCGGAAATCCCACAAGCCCGTCTCCTCGTAGTAGGAGCTTTTGACGATGACGATAAGAAGCCTTTTGTGGAATATGTGCGCCGGAACCGAATCCATGGGGTGCGCTTCATTGGCCACGTCCCCGAAGAAGAGCTCCCCCGCTACTATCACACTTGCGATGTCTTCTGTGCCCCATCCCTTGGGTACGAAAGCTTCGGGATGGTCCTTGTGGAAGCGATGGCTGCCGGCAAGCCGGTGGTGGCTTCGGCTATCCCCGGATATACAGAGGTGGTGAAAAGCGGGGCCGAAGGTTTGCTTGTCCCCCCAGGCGACCCCCAAGCTTTGGCCAGGGCGATAATCCATTTGCTCAATAACCCGCAGCTTAGGGAGTGGATGGGGGAAATGGGGAGGAGAAAAGCGGCTCGCTACTCATGGCGACAAATAGCTTCGGAGGTGCTGGATTATTACCGGGAAGTAGCTGAGCTTAAGGGCAAGAAGCTTCCGAAGTGAGGAGTTGGTTCACGAAAATGCTGGGAGAAAGGCTCAGGGAAAGGACCCGTAAGCCGTTGGGAAAAATCGCCAAAGTCATCGGGGCCTCGGGCGTTTCCCCTAACCTCCTTACCCTAACCGGGTTCCTCTTAACCCTTCCGGCCGCCTTCGTTCTCGCTCTGGGGAAATGGCAATTGGCAGGGGTTATCCTGATACTGGCCAGCCTCTTTGACGTTGTGGACGGGGCCGTAGCCAGGGCCACGGGAAAAGTAAGCTCGTTCGGCGCTTTCCTGGATTCAACCTTGGACCGCTTCAGCGAAGCCGCAGTTTACCTCGGCCTGGCCGTTTATTTCCTGAAATCGCAGGACTTCATTGGGGGTGTGCTCTGTTACCTGACCTTGGTTGGTTCCTTCATGGTAAGCTATGCTCGGGCGAGGGCTGAAGGGCTGGGAGTGGAGTGCAAGGAGGGCTTATTTACCAGGTTTGAGAGGCTTTTGGTCCTCATTTTGGGACTGCTTATCGCTAAACCCTTGTGGGCCTTGTGGGTCCTGGCCCCGTTCTCTAACCTCACGGCCCTGCAGAGGATTTACTTGGTGCGCAAAACTCTGCGGAATCGCCCTAATGGAAAAGGTTGTCAAGGACCATCATAACTATGAAGCCAGCCAGAAGCCCAGTCGTTCCGATGCGGGCATAGCCCTTGCGGTGGGTCTCGGGGATTATCTCCTCGCTTATGACGTAGAGCATAGCTCCTGCCGCAAAGCCCATTGCCACTGGGACCAAGGGCTTAACCAAGGTTACAGCTGCTGCTCCCAAAAAGCCGGCCAAGGGCTCGGCCAACCCCGAAAGGGTGGCATAGAAGATGGAGCGCTTAGGAGAGTAGCCTTCACGGATGAGGGGTAAAGCTACGGCTAAACCCTCCGGCATATTCTGCAAACCTATGGCTATAGCCAAAGTTATGGCTGTGGAAAGACTTCCGCTGCCAAAGCCAACCCCCACAGCCATCCCTTCCGGGAAGTTGTGGATGGTTATGGCCAAAATAAGGAGCCATATTCGCCTCAATGTGGAGGATGGGCCTTCCGGCCCGGCAATGAAATGGAGGTGAGGGATAGCCTTATCGGCATAGGAAAGGAGCAAGGCGCCGAGCACGATGCCCAGAGAAGCAATCCAAACTCCTCCTAAATCTATGGCCGGGATAAGGAGGCTGAAGGCGGTAGCAGCAAGCATTACTCCAGCCGCAAAACCTAAGAGAGCGTCTAAAACTTTATCTGGGACTCCACGGAAGACCAGGACAGGTATAGCCCCAACCCCCGAGGCTAAACCGGTAGCTACGGTGGCTAAGGTTCCGTAAAGGACTACTTGCCAGCCGGAAAGCACCTCGTTCATAGGCCGCCTTGTGGTGAGTATTATAGCTTAAGGAGGGTAAATGAACAAGACCTTAGCCTTGGTTCTGACTCTATCCCTGCTGACAAGCTACCAAAGCCCGGTGATAACCTTTGCCGCTTTCAAGGATGGGAACTGGGACATTTACACACTGGAAGTTGATTCTGGCCAACTCTTCCGCTTGACCTATCATCCTGCTGAGGACCGAGACCCAGCGCTTTCTCCCGACGGGAAGAAGCTTGCCTTCTCTTCCCGACGCGACGGGAACTGGGAGATATATCTCGTTGGCCAAGGAGGCGATATCACCCGCCTCACTTTTGACCCCCACTACGACGGAAGGCCGGCCTGGTCTCCGGATGGGAAGCGCATAGCGTTTGAATCCACCAGGGCCGGAGATTTGGACATCTGGCTTATGGAAGCCGATGGCTCCAACCAGCGCAATCTTACCCCTGATAGCCCTTATGGCGATGCTGAGCCCGCTTGGTCCCCCGATGGCCGCCTCATAGCCTTTACCTCGTGGCGTTTCGGCGATAAAGACCTTTTCTTGTTGGACCCCGACTCTGGGGAACTAACCCAGCTCACTACCGAACCCACCGACGAATATTCCCCTTCATGGTCACCTAATGGGGATAAGCTGGCCTTTGTCCGGGAAGAAAACGGGCATAAGGCAGTCTGGGTTATGGAGCTGGAAAGCAGGAGAGCCTATCGCCTAAGCTGGCTTTCGGCCGAGGATTCTCCGGTTTGGTTGCCCGATGGCCGTCTTGCCTACATTTCCTACCGTTACGATGGGGAAAGGTTGGTGTTGGATGAATCGCCGGGCAAGCTATTGTTGCCCAGAGTGCTTTTGGGGCCGGCTTTCCTGAGGGGAGGTTTGAGTGCAGCCGCCACATTCAGGCTTCCTGGGGACAAACTCTCCCCATCAACTTTATCTCTTCCTACCCCAGTGCAGTCTTCTGAGAGAAGGGGGCTTGAAGAGCTTGATGGGGTAGATGTTTACGATGCCAGGCTCAGTAGTGCTGTTGTGGAATCGTTCGCGGCTCTCAGGGAAAGGCTTCGGCGTAAATTGGGCTACGATTTCCTTGGGCGTTTGTGGGAGGCCTTTCGGTCTGTTGATTTCCAGAGTGAGCATTCTGATTATGCCAGCTGGCACAAAGCTGGCAGGGCTTTTGACATATATTTTGACGAGAAGCAAGCTCTCATAGTGCGAGAGGAGCTGGGGGGAGAAACGCGGTGGAGGGTTTACCTGAAGTGTGCAAAGATGGATGGCACGTGTGGGGAGCCTTTGCGTCATCACCCATGGGAATTGAGTTACATTCCTGGCGAAGAAGGGAAGCCCGGCCTCATACCCAACGGTTACTATGTGGATTTTACCCAGGCGGCGCGGGAGGCCGGGTGGGAGCGCATCTCCGCTCACCAGGGGTCGGATTTTGATTGGCGTTGGGAGTACAAAGCCTTGGAATTTTGGCATTACCAAAAGAGGGATGGCCTTACTTGGTACGAAGCCATGGAACAGGTTTATCCGGCCGAAGAGCTTAAGGAGCTTTTCTCTTGGGAGAAAGCTACCGAGGCTGGGGTCCCTCCTCACCTTGTAGGGCCCAAGGGAATAGAAATTCCGTCGGACAAGGCTT
>JAPWUT010000033.1 GCA_028275425.1 Anaerolineae bacterium
CCGGTCCAGCTGGATATTACTTCGGCCACATCCTTCTGGTCTACGATTTCGTCTATCCCCGCTTCCTTTTTCCATTCGTCATAGCGGCGCTTAAACTCATCCTCAAGGCGCAGCCTTTCCGACTTCAACTTAGCGTGCTGTTCAAAGTTTCCGGAGGAGAAAGCCTCTTCTTCTCGGGATTTCAAGCTGCTTATTTTGGTCTGGAGTTCTTTCAGCTCTGGCGGGAGGTTGAAGGAAGCGATTCGGACCTTAGCTGCTGCTTCATCCATAAGGTCAACGGCTTTATCGGGTAAGCAGCGGTCGGTTACGTAGCGGTGGGAGAGCCTCACGGCTGCTTCCAGGGCTTGGTCGGTTATGATGACACCGTGGTGTTCTTCGTAGCGTGGGCGCAAGCCCTTGAGCATTTCAATTGCTTCTTCAATGGATGGTTCTTCCACGTAGATGGGGGCAAAGCGGCGTTCAAGGGCTGGGTCTTTTTCAATGAACTTGCGGTAATCGTCGGGGGTAGTAGCTCCGATGCAGCGGAGTTCTCCTCGGGCCAGGGCTGGTTTGAGGATTGTGGCTGCGTCCAGAGCACCCATGGCCCCACCTGCCCCCACGATGGTGTGAATTTCGTCTATGAAGAGGATGATTTTCCCCTTGGAGCTGGTTATTTCTTGGATAGCGGCTTTGAGGCGCTCTTCAAATTCTCCCCTGAGCTTAGTTCCGGCAATCATAGCCCCCAAATCCAGCGAGAGGATTCTGGTTCCTCGGAGGATTTCGGGGACTTCTCCGGCGGCTATTTTCTGGGCCAGGCCTTCCACTATCGCTGTTTTGCCTACTCCTGCTTTCCCTATGAGGACGGGGTTGTTCTTTATGCGGCGGCAGAGGACTTGCATTACCCGCATTATCTCCGCTTCGCGCCCTATGACCGGGTCAAGTTTGCCTTCCATTGCCATCTTAACGAGGTCTTGACTGAAGCGCTCCAGGATTTTGTATCGGCTCTCCATATCAGGGTCCATCACCTTTTGGCCTTTGCGCAATTCCTTTATGGCTTCGTAGATGGCGCCTTTAGTGACGCGGTAGCGGGCTAAGAGCCTGGCGGCATGGGAATTGGTCTCGCTGGCAATGGCTAAGAAGATGTGTTCAGTGGAGACGTATTGGTCTCCCATGCGGGCGGCTTCTTCTTTGGCCAAGTCCATCACCCTCTTGAGGCGAGGGGTCATGAAGAGCTGGTTGAAGACGATAGGGCCGTAGAAAGTAGGGGTTTGCGGAAGTGACCTCAGGATTTTTTCCAGGTCGCTTCTCATCTGGTAATGGTCTACTCCCATTATCTCCAGGAGCAACGGGACAGCGCCATCGGATTGCTCCAGTAGGGCAAGGAGCATGTGTTCGGTATCGGCCATGGAGTGGCCGAAGCGTTGGATTATTTCGTGGGTGCGCATTGCTGCTTCTTGCGCTTTTTCGGTAAACTGGTCAAGTTGGAACATATCTTTTAAACCCCCTTCTTAGTATCGCAGAAGTGAAGCTATGTACCCGGCCTTAGCTAACTCCTGGTTCCCGCTCAAGGTCACGACTTTCCCCCCTTTCCGGAGGGTTTCGGCCAGGGCGTCGTTCAGGATATCGGGCCTTTCCTCAAGGGCGGAGGAGCAAACAGGGCATATTTCAATCTTCTGGAAAGACATGTAGCCGCAGTTTGGGCATTTCTTGCCTGGCGCTTTGAATTCGGGGTCCAAAAGCAAGATGTTGACCCGCCCTTCCCTTACGGCATTGAGGGTGTCATCAAGGCCCGAAGTAGCTTTACGGCCTTTCGCTGCTTCCGTCAAAATTTGGCGGACAATCTCTTCGTTCCGGCTTTTCTCAAACCTTTCCACAAGGCTTACCACTTCCTCTTCAAGGTCAGAAATCGGTACCATTATGTCGGCAGTGAAGGTAGTGGCTATGGCTTCTTGTATGGGGCCGGGGAGGAAATCGGTGAAGGTTTTGACGTTTTCCTCCGTCCCTCCGATTATCACGTAGCTGAATTTTTCTTTGTCCCAGAGTTTGGTAAAAGCTTCGGCGGCGTTTTTCAGTTGCTGAGCGGCGTGTTCGTCAATGTGGCGCTGGTAGCGGGCCTGAGCCCAGCCCCCTTGCTTGTGCTTGCCGGGGATGGTTCCGCTTACTCCTCCGAACTCCTCCAGTTTACCCATCTGGAAACTGAAGAAGCGGGCTTGCTCTCGGCTTACCAGGATTATGCCGTAGCGTTCGTGCGAGGAAAGTAGGTGGACCAGAGGGCGGATGTAAGGCTCGGGAAGGACTTGAAATTCGTCTTTGAAAGGTTGGGGGAAAGGATAGGTGAGCCAAAGGCCCCCTTCGGTGCAGGAGAAGACTGCTACTCCCTTGGCTTGCCAGTCGTATTCAAGGGAGAAGAAATCCTCTATTTTGCCGAGGTCTTCGGGGTTAGCTTCCTCGGCGGCTTCTTTCAGGAAGCCTTTGAGGACCAGCATGACCTCTTCTTTGAGCCTTTTGGTCATATCGGTATTGAGGTAAAGGCTAACCACAGGGGATTTTGTAGGAACATAGCTCAGCAATGGCTCCAGCACGGTTACCTCCTCCCGCTCCTTAGTTTAGCCAGCTCTTGGAAGAGCTCCCGTTCCCTCGGAGTGAGGTTCTTTGGGAGCTGGATTTTAACCTTGACGTAAAGGTCGCCTCGGAGTGAAGGGTTGTGGACATTGGGCATTCCTTGGCCTCGCAAGCGGAAGACTTGCCCAGGCTGAGTTTCGGGGGGTATTTTGAGGAGGACTTTCCCCGATAGGGTTGGGACTTCCACCTCGCCCCCCAGAATGGCGGTATACAAATCCACCGGGATTTCGCAGTAGAGGTCGTCCTCCTCCCGGCGGAATATTGGGTGGGGTTGGATGTTGACTTTTAGGTAAAGGTCTTGATAGCCGCGGCCATAGACATATCCCCCAAGGCCGGCTAAGCGTATTCTGGTGCCATCCTTGACCCCTGGCGGAATCTTGACTTCAACCCGCTGGCCGTCTATTTCCAGTATCCTTGTGGTTCCGGTGAAGGCCTCTTCCAGGGTTACGGTTACAGTAGCTTCTTCTTCCCTTGTAGCTGTGCGGAAGCGTTCTCCTAAGCCGAAATCGCCGAAGAAAGTCTTGAAGAAATCGCCCAGCAAATCCTCAAGGGTTCTAAATTCCACCCGGAAGGTTCCTTCGGGCCAGCCTTGGCCATACCAGCGGCTCCAGTCAAAGCTTTCGGGGGAACCGCCCATCCTTTGCCACTGCCACCAGCTTTCCCGCATAGCATCGTATTTACGGCGCTTTTCCGGGTCGGAAAGGACCTCGTAAGCTTCGTTTATCTCTTTGAACTTGGCCTCGGCCTCTTTATTGCCCGGGTTCATATCCGGGTGGTATTGCCTTGCCAGGCGCCTATAAGCCTTCTTTATCTCCTCCAGGGAAGCGTTCTTGTCCACTCCAAGGATTTTGTAGTAGTCCTTGAACTCCATGAGGACCTCCCTCCAATTCCCATTATAGCACCGAGCCTGGCCCATGTCAACGGGGAAAGCGAGTGATTCCGGGCAAATTTGACAAGAAGGATAAGGTTTGTTATAATCAATCAGCCTGTTGCTCAGGCCCCAAATTTTTGCCGAGGAGGTGTGATATGCGCAAGATGACCAAGGCCAATCTGGAAAGCGCTTTTGCCGGCGAAAGCCAAGCCCACATGAGGTACCTCATATTTGCGGAGCAAGCGGAGAAGGAGAAATTCCCCAATGTAGCCCGCCTCTTCCGTGCCATCGCCTTTGCCGAGCAGGTTCATGCCACCAATCATTTAAGAGTTTTGGGCGGGATCGGCCAGACTGCGGACAATTTGGCCACGGCCATAGGAGGCGAGACCTACGAGGTGGAAGAAATGTACCCGGCCTTCCGCGCTGTCGCCGAGCTCCAGGAGGAAAAGAATGCTGTAAGATCCACTACCTGGGCTTTAGAAGCGGAAAAGGTCCATGCTGGGATGTATGAGAAAGCTCGCCAGGCAGTTTTGAGCGGGCAAGATGCCGTTATCGGCGACATTTACATTTGTGAAGTTTGTGGCTGGACGGTGGAAGGGGAGGCGCCGGAGCGTTGCCCAATATGTGGTGCGCCACGCGATAAATTCCGCAAGTTCTAATCCTGCGCAAGGCAATTGCTCCCAAAAGTTCACGCCGAACCCAGCAGGCCAGGCATCCCCAAAGATGCCTGGCCTGTTTTTTATGGTCGCCTCAGCGCTGCCAAGGGTGTGTCCCAGGGGGGCAAGGATACCCCTAAGGGGGCTTTGCTTGCCCAAAATCTTCTTGGTATAATACTCCTTGAGGTAAGGGATATGGACCCGAGGAAAATCCGGAATTTTTGCATCATAGCGCATATAGACCACGGAAAGTCTACGCTGGCCGACCGATTCTTGGAGATAACAGGGACGATTGAGCCGCGCCAGATGCGCGAGCAGTTCCTGGATCAGATGGATATTGAGCGGGAGAAGGGCGTGACTATAAAGGCTTCGGCGGTGAGGATGGTCTACAAGGCTTCCGATGGCGAGGAGTATGTGCTCAATCTGATTGATACCCCCGGACATGTGGATTTCTCCTACGAAGTAAGCAGGGCTTTGGCCGCTTGCGAGGGCGCTATCTTAGTAGTAGATGCTTCCCAAGGCATAGAAGCGCAAACTGTCGCCAACCTCTATATGGCTTTGGAGCATGACTTAACCATAATTCCCGTCATCAACAAAATTGACTTGCCCAACGCCAGGCCGGAGGAAGTGGCTCAAGAGCTGGAGGACCTTCTGGGAATATCCGCTGAAGAGGTGATAATGGTTTCGGCTAAAGAGGGGATAAACGTCAGGGAAGTGCTGGAAGCGGTGGTCAGGAAGATACCTCCACCCAAAGGTTATTTGCGCCAACCGCTCAGGGCCCTAATCTTTGACTCCCATTACGATTCCTACAAAGGGGTCATCGCTTACGTAAGGGTGGTAGATGGCGAGATAACCCCTCAGTCCACCCTTATGCTTATGTCTTCGGGGGTTAAGTTTGAGCCTATGGAGATAGGCTACTTTTCCCCTTGGATGACTCCGGCCGAGAAGTTGGTGGCCGGGGAAGTAGGGTATGTAGCTACAGGCCTCAAAAGCGTTAGGGAATGTTCCGTGGGCGATACCATAACTTGGGCCCGCAACCCTGCCGAAAAACCGCTTCCGGGCTATAAGAGGCCTAAGCCCATGGTCTTCGCCGGCTTCTATCCAACCGAAGGGGAAAATTTCGGCCTATTGAGGGAGGCCTTGGAAAAGCTCCAGCTCAACGATTCCGCCCTCTTCTTTGAGCCTGAGGACTCAGCAGCCTTGGGGCCTGGTTTCCGGTGCGGCTTCCTGGGCCTATTCCACATGGAAATAGTCCAGGAAAGGTTGGAGAGGGAATTCGGCTTGGATTTGGTAGCTACAGCCCCTAACGTGGAGTACGAAGTGGTAAAGCGCAATGGCGAGGTTATCCGAGTGGACAACCCGGCCCGCTTCCCTCCAGAGTCGGAGATTGAAGAAATCCGCGAGCCTTGGATGAGAGTCCAGATTTTTACCCCATCCGAATACATAGGCCCGATTATGGAATTGGTCAGCAAGAGAAGGGGGAAGTTCGTGAGAATGGATTACCTGGACCCAAGGAGGGTTATGCTCCTTTACGAGATGCCTCTGGCGGAGATGATAACCGATTTTTACGACCGCCTTAAGTCGGTATCAAGAGGTTACGCTTCCTTGGATTACTCCTTCTTGGAATATCGGCCCGATAACTTGGTCAAGCTAAGCGTCCTCGTGCATGGCCAGCCTGTAGATGCCCTCTCGGTCATAGTGCATCGGGATGATGCTTATAGGCGTGGAAAGGTCCTGGTTGAAAGGTTGAAAGAGGTCATACCACGCCAGCTTTTCCCAGTAGCCATTCAGGCAGCCATCGGGAAGAGGGTGGTGGCCAGAGCCGATATCCCTGCCCTCAAGAAGAACGTGTTGGCCAAGTGCTACGGCGGTGATGTGACCCGCAAACGTAAGCTCTTGGAGCGTCAGAAGGAGGGGAAGAAGCGCCTCAAGCAAATAGGCCGGGTCCAGGTCCCTCAAGAGGCATTCTTGGCAGTCCTTAAAGTTGAGGAGGACTGAAGGAATTGGCTTACCCCTGGCCTTTGTTCGTAGCCTTAGCTGCAAACTTTTTCTTCTTTTTCAGCTTCCAGAGCCTGTTTTCGGTATTCCCCCTATTCGTTACGAGCTTGGGAGGGAGAGCAGCAGCCATAGGGGCACTGCAAAGCGCCTTCGCTTTAGCTGCTATCCTATTTCGCCCGGTTGCCGGTTGGGTTTGCGACCGGGTAGGTAGGAAAACAGGCCTTATCCTTGGCTCCCTTATTTTCACCCTGAGCATGCTCCTTTATTGCTTGATTAAGGACCTGAAAGGCCTCTTCTTTCTGCGGGCTTTCCATGGGACCGGAATCGCTTTCTTTACCACAGCTTTTGCTGCCTTCCTCTCCGATATCGCTCCACCTGAAAGGCGGGGGGAGATAATGGGGCTTGGAGGGATTCCGGCCCCGGTTTCTCTCCTCTTCGCCCCTCTCTTGGGGGATTTTCTGGCTCGTGGAGGCAATTTCTCAAGGCTTTTCCTAACCGGGGCCGGGTTCGGAGCCTTAGCCGTTATCTTGTCCTTAACCTTGCCTGAAACCCTCAAGCGCTCAGGCCAAGGCCGTAGCTCTCTTCCCCTGGCAAAAATCTCCGTCCCCGTTATCTTAACGGTGGCTATCGGCGTCTCCTATGGCTCCGTCATCACCTTCCTCCCCGTTTTCTTAGCCGAGAGAGCCATCGGACCGGCAGGCTTTTTCTATTCCGTGTTTTCCTTAATGCTCCTGCCCACTCTGCTTTTGGGAGGAAGGCTATCCGATAAGTTGGGACGAAGCAAAGTGGTAATACCTGCGGCCGGATTGGTAATCCTGGCTATGGGCTTCATACCCCTAATCCGAACGCGCTTGCTTTTGGCCCTTTTGGCCTTGATTTATGGCCTCGGATACGGGGCGCTGCGGCCAACCATTGATGCCCTCATCGTAGATAGGGTCCTTCCGCTGGCACGAGGGAAGGCTTTGGGCTTCAATTATGCCGGGTTTGACTTAGGGATAGGACTCGGAGCTTTGTTCTTGGGCTACTTGGCTCAAGGGTATGGGTATAGTTCGGTTTACACTGCATCGGCTATAGTTGTGGCGGCAGCTGGCGCTATATTCCTGCGGGAGGTTTCAAAGTGCTGAGGAGGATTTTAAAGCTCTTGGTTTTCCTTGTCGCTGTATTAGCCATGTTGGCCGTGGCAATAATACCTGCTGTGGCCATCGTAAACATAATTTCTTCCCCCTCTTCAAGCAAAATCCAGGTCAAGTTAGGCTCGCCCGTTGAGCTATACTACGGCCTCTACCTCTGGCTTCACCAAGATGAACTCCAAAAGCCACTTCTCCCTGCAGGCACTCCGGTTCCATTCACCGTATACCCTGGGGAATCGCCCTATTCCATAGCAGAAAGGCTTGAAGAAGCGGGGATAATCTCCAGCGCTAAGCTTTTTTACGCTTACATCCGCTACAATAACCTGGGCCATACCCTTGAGGCCGGAGATTACGCCCTAAGTCCCGGCATGACTATACCTGATATAGTCAACGTGCTTCAACATGGCCGGCCCAGGGAGATAACGATAACCGTCCCCGAAGGGTGGCGGATGGAGCAGTTAGCCGATTACCTTGAAAAGCAAGGGATAATGTCGGCCAAGGAATTCCTGGCTTGGGCTAAAGCGGACCTGTGGGTTGAGCGCTACAATTTCCTGAAGGACGTTCCGGAAGGGGCAACCCTTGAGGGCTACCTATTCCCCGATACTTACAGGCTTCCTTTCCCGGCTTCACCACAAGATTTGATAACCCGAATGCTTGGGAATTTTGAGGCCAAAGTAACACCTGAGATGCGGGCCAGAGCGAGCGAGCTCGGCTTTACCCTCCACCAAGTGGTGACTCTGGCTTCAATTGTGGAGAAGGAGGCAGTCCTGCCGGAGGAAAGGCCTTTAATCGCCGGGGTTTTCCTAAACCGTCTCCGTAAGAACATGTACCTTCAAGCTGACCCCACCGTTCAATATGCCAAAGGGTACAATAAGGCCACCGGCCGTTGGTGGTCGCCCATCACAATTGAGGAGGCAACCTCTATCCAATCCCCGTACAACACTTATCTAAACCTTGGCCTTCCCCCTGGCCCAATATGCAGTCCTGGCCTTGAATCCATAAAAGCCGTGCTATATCCGGCCCAGACCGATTATCTGTTCTTCTTCTCTGCCGATGGTAGCTCTCACATCTTCTCCAAAACTTACGAAGAGCACTTGGAAAAGCAGAAACAGTATGGGAAGTGAGGGGAGACGCATCCTGCTCAGAAGCTTAATAGGGCTTGCTTTTGGGCTTTTGTTTCTCGCCCTTTGCCTCTTTAGCACCCGTGAGGTAACGCTAATAGTGGACGGGAGAGTCCAGAGGGTTCGGGTTCTGCCTGCGGAGCCTAAGGCCATCTTGCAGGAGTTCGGCCTTGGTTCCCGCGCTGCTTACTCCTATATCCCAGGCGAGCCGGCTACTTTGGTGGTGAGCAGGCCTATCCCAGTGGAAATTTATGCCGATGGGGTTTTGAGGAAAGTTGAAGTTTCGGGCACCACCTTGGGGGAAGCATTGAGCAAGGCAGGGGTGGCCGTTAAGGAGGGGGACGAAATCTTTGTCAATGGAGAAAAATCTCCGCTTGATGTTCCCCTCGTTGCCCGACTGAAAGCAAGCTTGGAAGGATTCGGCCTCCTTGTCCCGGTCAAAGTGCTAATCCGGCGGGCAGTCCCCATTACCGTGATAGATGATGGCATACCCGTTACCGTATACACTACGGCCAGGACGGTGGGTGATGCCCTCCACAAGGCAGGCCTTGTCCTCTACGCAGGTGACATAATCCGGCCGGAGCTTGATTCCCCTGTCTCCTCCGGCTTAAAAGTTTACATAACCCGTTCAAAACCTGCCGAAATCGTATCCGATGGCCGGGTTATCCGGACCAGAACTCTGGCTCAGACCGTCGCTGAGCTACTGGCCCAGGAAAAGATAGTGTTAGCCGGCCGCGATTACACTATCCCCGACCCCGGAAGCCCCGTCTTTGACGGGGTTAAAGTTAAAGTGGTAAGGGTAAGGGAAGAGATACTCCTCCAAGAGGAGCCCATCCCTTACGAGACCGTTTGGAAGCCCGATGATTCCATGGAGTTGGACACAAGGCAATTGGTGCAAGAGGGGAAAGATGGCATACTTCGCAAGCGTTACCGCATAATTTACGAGGATGGGGAGGAAAGGGAGCGCCGGCTTGAAGACCAATGGGTAGCGAAACCGCCCGTTACCAGGGTCATCGCTTACGGGACCAAGATAGTCATCCGGGAGCTGGAAACTCCTGAGGGGACGATAAAATACTGGCGGCGAATAAGGATGTTGGCTACTTCATACTCTGCTTCTACCGCTGGGAAGCCAAGGGACCACCCCCTATTCGGGATAACCCGCATGGGCTTAAGAGCGAGGAAAGGGATTGTGGCCGTAGACCCGAAGGTCATAAACTTGGGAACCTGGGTCTATGTTCCGGGCTATGGGATTGGCCTTGCCGCAGATACAGGAGGGATGATAAAAGGGCGCCACATTGACCTATGCTACGATGAGGATAGCCTGGTTTTGTGGTACAGATGGGTTGACGTTTACCTCTTGGCCCCCCCTCCGCCGCCGGAGAAAATCAACTGGATAATTCCCGATTGGCCTCAAGAGCGCAGGAGGCGATGAACATTGGAGGCTCCTGACCCCAGGAAAATCCTCAAAGAGAAAGGGATAAGGCCGCGCAAGAGCCTTGGCCAGCATTTCATGGTAAGCCTGAGGGGGCTTAAGGTCATTCTGGAAGCCCTTGAGCCTAAGCCCGATGATGTAGTGATTGAAATCGGAGCTGGCACCGGTTTCCTCACCCTTCCTCTTGCCTCCAAGGTGGCTAAAGTCATAGCGGTGGAAATTGACCGACGCCTTGCGGAAGTTTTGCGGGAGCTTTGCGTTGGCTTGTCCAATGTGGTGATTGTAAAGGGCGATATTCTGAAGACAACCCCTGCGGCTCTGTTGGAGCAGGGGGGGTGTGGTGGAATGCCTTACAAGCTTGTGGGCAATTTGCCCTATTACATAACTTCGGCCATATTGCGCCACTTCTTGGAGAACAAACCGAAACCCTCCTTAGCCGTGGTGACCGTTCAGAAAGAAGTTGCGCAGAGGATATTAGCTTTGCCTGGAGAGATGAGCTTGCTTTCGGTGAGCGTTAGGCTTTATGCCCGGCCGGAACTGGTAAGCTATATACCTGCCGGTGCCTTCTTCCCCCCGCCGGAGGTTGATTCGGCTGTGGTTAAGTTAGAGATATTGCCTGAGCCTCTTATCCCGGAGGAAGAGGAGCCAGGGTTCTTCTCGCTGGTTAGGGCGGGCTTTGGAGGCAAGCGCAAAACCCTTCGCAACGCTTTAAGGAGAGGATTAGGCCTTCCCTCCGAGGAAGTTGAGGAGCTCCTGCGGGAAGCCGGAATCTCTCCCGAAAGGCGTGCCGAAACCCTAAGCATTGAGGAATGGCTTAGGCTTTGGGAGAAGTTGAAGGTTAAAAGATGGACCCAAGAACGAAGCTTCTCATTGCTATAGCTTTCTCGGCAATAGCTGTGGTAGAAGAGCGCCTTGTGGCATTAGCCATTTTAGCCTTGCTTCCTTTAGTTGCAACTCTTAAACTTGGGCTTGCCAAGGCCTGGTTTCGTTCCCTTAGGCTTCTCATCCCCATGGTCCTGGTTGCTTCACTCATAACTTTGGCCGCCTTTGGGCTTAAGGTGGCCTTGGTCGTAAGCATCAGGCTTTTGGCCCTGAGCAGCGCATTTTTCCTCTTCTTCAGGACAACTTTGCCCGAGGACTTGGCCGGAGCTCTGGTAAAGATGGGGGTTCCCTACGTTTTTGCCTTCATCCTCACCACAGCCATGGAATTCATTCCGGTAATCCAGAGGAAAGTGATGGGGATAATGGATGCCCAACGTTCGCGTGGGATACCGCTTGAGTTTGGGTGGCGAGCTTTGCGTCACTACCCGGCTCTATTCATACCGGTCATGGTCTCAAGCTTCTCTTTGGCCGATGAACTGGCGATGGCGATGGAATCCAGAGGTTTTGGAAAGAAAGGCCGCTCCTTCTACAAAGACTACAAGTTAACCTGGAAAGATTGGGCTGCCCTCTCCTTGACTGCTTTTTCCCTTCTCCTCTGGGCTTTTTGCCCATAACCTAATAAAAGGTCACGGGGTCCATGGGGCTTGCCCTCTGGCGGTGGGTCTGGGGGGGTGTGCCTTTCTGACCTAACCCCCTGACCCCCTTCCCTGCGAGGGAAGGGGGAAAATTCTGGCGGGGTTATCGGGTCAGCCTACGAGTGGGACCCAAAACGCCGGCGAACCCCCAGCCTACGGGGGTGGGCAAAGGGGGCCAGGGGGCGCAAGCCCCCTGGTAAAGTGTCCCCCCACAAAACCTTCGCCTGATAACAAGCCGAGGCAGGCCATTTGGCCCGCCTCGGCAATAAGCAAATACTGAGGTTGCTGGCCAGCCAAACTTTCAGCCTGTAACTATGTTTA
>JAPWUT010000034.1 GCA_028275425.1 Anaerolineae bacterium
TAGAGGACATGGTCATAAGCCTGAGGGTTGTGACCCCGGTTGGAGTTCTGGATACACCTTCGGTGCCTGCTTCCGCCTCCGGCCCATCCCTCAAAGAGCTCCTCATAGGAAGCGAAGGGGTTTACGGAATAATAACCAGGGCGACTCTGCGCATCCACCCGCTTCCGGAAAGGATTGAGCACTTAGGCCTCATATTCCCCTCCTTCCCCGAAGGGATAGAAGCTATCCGGGAAATGCTCCAGAAAGGCCTCTTCCCCGCCACAGTTAGGCTATCTGACCCTTTTGAGACAGAGGCCTCGTTTGCCTTAAGGGAAGTAGGCCATGGAATCAAGGAAAGCGCTACCCGTTTGGTTTTGTCTTACCTCAGGAAGCGGGGGTTCATCCCCGGAGGAAGCATCCTAATCCTCGGGGCTGAGGGTGCGGAGAAAGAAGTTAAGAGGGTGGTGAAGGAATGCGTGAGCATAGCTAAGAAGCATGGAGGATTAAACCTTGGTAGGAGCGTTGGGGAAAGCTGGTACAGGGAGCGGTTCCTCCTCCCCTACCTCAGGGATGACCTGATAACTTGGGGAGTAATGGTGGATACGCTGGAGACGGCCACTCTGTGGAGCAATCTCCTGAAGCTTTACAACCTGGTGAGGGAAGCCTTAGTAAAGGCTATTGAGGAAACGGGAAGCCCAGCTTACGTAATGTGCCACATCTCCCACTGCTATCCTGAAGGCGCTTCCCTCTATTACACTTTCTTTGGGCGCCAACTGTGGGGCCGGGAAATAGAACAATGGTGGCACGTCAAGCGAGCCGCTACGGAGGCCATCTTAGCTGGGAAAGGAACCCTGAGCCACCACCACTCGGTGGGGCTTGACCACAAGCCGTGGCTGGAAAGGGAGCACGGGAAAGCAGGAGTTGAGGTTCTTAGGACCGTTAAAAATTTGCTTGACCCCTATGGTATAATGAACCCCGGCAAGCTTCTCTAACCATGAGGTCCCATTACCTGGAGTTCTTGAAGCGGAAAGCAGAGTATCACCTTTTGGGGAAGAAAAGGCCTCTTCTGGCCGGGCTGAAGATAACCCACAAGTGCAACCTTAGGTGCAAAGCTTGCCCCTTCTGGCGCAAAAACCAGGCCCAGATGAGCTATGGCTTAGCTTTGGAGACCATAAACCGCCTTTACGCTGAAGGGGTAAGGCTTCTCATCATAGAGGGGGGCGAGCCATTCCTCTGGAGGGATAACGGTCACGGCCTTGAAGACATAATTCGGGAAGCCAAAAAGCTCTTCTTCTGCACAGCTATCGTAACCAACGGCACCCTCCCAATTGAGACTGAAGCTGATGTCGTGTGGGTGAGCATTGACGGGCTGCGGGATTCCCACAATCAGAACCGAGGCAACTCCTTTGACCGCATCATTGCCAACATCAAAGCCTCTTCCCATCCCAAAATCTTAGCCAACGTCACTTTTAACCGATTGAATTGGCGTGAAGTAGATGAACTGGTGGAATTTCTGGGCGGCCTTGTGAAAGGCATAACCTTCCAATTCTACTACCCTTACACCGGCACGAAGGACCTCAGCCTAACTTTGGAGCAGAGGAAATGGGTTCTTGAGCGGCTACTTGCTCTTAAGAAACGTGGTTACCCCCTCTTAGCTTCTCGCGGGACGATAGAAGCGCTCAAAAACAATTCATGGCGCTGCCATGATTGGCTCATAGCCAGCGCTGACCCCGATGGTACAATCCATATCGGTTGCTACCTCAAGGGGCGGGACAAGATAATGTGCGATAAGTGTGGCTTCGCCGCCCACGTTGAAATGTCCTTAGCCTTTGATTTAACTCCAGAAGCAATTTGGGTTGGGAGAAAAGTTTTTGGCTTTAAACTGTTGGAAATGTGACTTCGTTGCAGGTGTGCCCTGAAACCTGGCACGTTATCTTCCTCCCCCAGGAAGTCAGATAGCCATCTTTTTATGCCGAACGGCGGCCCAAGGGGCGAAGCCCCCCTGGCGGGTGGCCGTGGGGGGTGTGCCCTTTCCGACCTAACCCCCTGGCCCCCTTCCCTGCGAGGGAAGGGGGAAAATTTGGCGGGGTTCTCCCGGCTGGGGGAGAAGTTAACCCCCAAAACTCTGGCAAACCCTAAGCCAACGGGGGTGGGCAAAGGGGGTCCAGGGGGGCGAAGCCCCCATGGCGGGGGGCTGTGGGGGGTGTGCCCCGTTCACGCTGACTGAAGTCAGCCTCTTTGCCTAAAGGTCGGCCTTCGCCGACCTTGATTAAAGCGGGGGTGGAGGGGGCGAAGCCCCTATGGCGGGGGATCTGGGGGGTGTCCCCCCACAAAACCAAAAGAGGGGGCGAGGCGCCCACATTAACAAACCCCGCCGCGAGTGGGGCCCAGAACGCTGGCGAACCCTCAGCCTATGGGAGGTGGGCAAAGGGGGTGGAGGGGGCGCAGCCCCCTCCCAGGGGGGTTGGGGGATGTGCCCCCAGAATAAAAAAAGAGGGGGCGAGTAGCCCACATTAGCAACCTCGCCACGAGTGGGGCCCAAAACCCTGGCAAACCCTAAGCCAACGGGGGTGGGCAAACTGGGGGGCCAGGGGGGCGAAGCCCCCATGGCGGGGGGCGTGGGGGGTGTCCCCCCACAAATTCAAAAGGGGGGCGAGGCGCCCACATTAACAAACCCGCTACGAGTGGGGCCCAGAACGCTGGCAAACCCTCAGCCTACGGGGGTGGGCAAAGGGGGAGCCAGGGGGCGAAGCCACCTGCAGAGGGTTGGCCGGCTGGGGCAAAGTGCCGCTTCGCCCTTAAATCTTCCGGCGTTTGGGGATTTCCTGGTCCTCCCCTATAGTATTGAACCTCGCCCCTGGACCAGGTCAGGAGCTAACCTTCTCGCTGGCCTCTCCCATTCCCCCAAGACCAGAACTGGCCTTAAGGGAGAGAGGTCCCTAAAGGACCTCCCAAGGATTGGCTCAGCAAGGGCTGCATAGGCGACTTGCCAGGCTTTTTGCGGGCTCAAAGGCCCGCCCCTCACCGGCTCCTTCCATCGGTCGGCCGTCTCTTGGGCGGGAGCGACCCAGCAGGTCGCCCCTACTGGCTCGCCACCTACGCTTTCCTTAAGAAGCTGAAGGGATTTCTTTGCCTTCTCCAAACTCCCCCGAACCGCATTCCCCTTCCACTTGTTCTTCTCTCCCCTCTTCCTCGCCCTCAGCTCTTCAACCTGCTTTTCCCAGTAAGCAATGGCATAGCCAAGGAATTCCCCATCACCTAATAAGCGTTCGTAATGCTTGGGCATCTTCTCTTCAAACCTCAGAGCCCGCCTGGCTATCACCAAAGCCGCTGCTCGGTCCTTGTCCAATAGGTGCTGCGGTGCATACTTCAATGCCCCTATGACCGAAGTGTAAGCCGGACTCACTTCCACAACCTCAATCCCTTCCCTTTGAGCCAAGATTTTGACCTTTTCCGAAAGGCTCCGGTAGGCCCAATTTCCAAGCTTGCGCCTAAGCTTCGGCTTTCCATCCCCACGCTCCCCCTTAGGCATGTGCCTGAGGCGCTCCAAAGCAATGGCCTTCGCTTTCTCCTTGGCCAGGCGAACTATCTGCCAAGCCGTAAGCCAGAGGATGTAATCCCGCACTTTCTTAGGCTTCCCGGAAAGGTCAGGGATGGGCAAAGCTCCGTGGGAGACCAAATTCCCATCCGAAGAAGCCTCTGCCCAAGCCACATGCTGCGGAACGGCATTGAGGTCAAGCCCTATTACTCCTTGGGCTTTGGTGATTGAAACCGGAGGAAGCTCTTCCTCAAAGGAGATGAAGGCATAGAGCTTGCCTTCCTTCCGGCGCAAGGTGACAGTGTAGGGGAACCAATCCCCCGTGGCTTCTGCTCTCATCAAGCGAGCCAGAAGCACTTTCCACTTATCCCTATCCCGTTTCACCCTGCGGATTACCTTGGCATAAACCCATTCCCTTTCCCCAACGTTGATGCGAAGGAAAAGGCAACCATCAACCCAGACCAGCCTCAGGTTCTTGTTGCCTTTTGCGTGCTTCTGGCCCACGGCGAAAAGCAAGCCTTGCCTTCTCTCCCTCCACTTCTCAAGAAGCTTAACCCTTCGCTTCCCGGAAAGGTGCTTTTTGGCAAGCTCCTCAAAGAGCTTTCTCCCTCCGAAGACCACCTTCTTCGGGCTTTGGCCCAGCTCCTTCAGGGAGGCAATGGTCATCTTAGCTTCCACCAATGCGCCGTAAGCATAGCGGGAGTTCAGGCTGAAGAGAGAGGAGAGCTCCTTTAGGACTTCGCTCTCCTCCTTTCCTTCAAGGAGTCGCTGGTAAGCGAAGCGCATAGCCGAAGAGAAGCGGCGCATGAGCTCGCTAACTGCTTCTTGGTCCTTTTGGCACTCAAAGCGCAGTTGGCACTGTAAAGTTAGCATAACCACTCATCCATTATCAATACCTAAAGGAGTGATTTCTGGGGATTTCGGCCAGCACTTTTAAGCCAAGAGCTTCCAGTTCCTCCCGCGACTTTACGGTGTCGTCCAAGTAATCCAGAAGGAAAGCCAGCGCTATCCCAGCCCCCAAAGCTAAAGCCAGTTTCAGCGGGAGGTCAAGCTTTTCCCGCAAGCTTGGCCCAATGGGGTAAACCACTGGAGGGTCTATGAGGACAAGCCGGGCTTTCTGGGCTCCAAGTTGGGGGAAAAATTCCCCAGGCTCTTGAATCAAATCGGCTGCCGCTTTGGCTATTTCCTCCAGCTTGTTGGGGTCATGCCAAGATAGGTGTACGGTGAGAATGCGGTGCTTTGATTCCGAGGCTATGGAGCCGTAAAGGCTTCCGGAGGGTAAGGAAAGCTTAGAGGCCACTTTATCGGCAAAGGCTCGGCTCCTAACCACTTCCGCCATGTCGTCCACCAAGTATTCCGAAGCAAGCCAAGTGTAGTATCGGTCGTAGGCGTAATAGTTTCCGCTTGATTGTGGGATTATCCCCACTACGAAGCGCATGGAAGCGCCATAACGAGGCGGGCGAGGGTGCTTGGTCAGTAGGCTACCTACGAGGACTACCAGGAATATGAGGGCGATAAGCCAGAGGTAACGCCTTAAAATTGCCCAGCATCTTCGTAGTTCCATGCCTCTTCCTCCTCCGGAGTCAATCCCCCCAGTTCTTCCAAGGCTTTAAGGACTTTGCTCATAGCCTCAGCTGGGGATTTGAGGATTAGCTCCGGCTCCAGGTGTATGGTGGTCCAGCCCAAGGCGGCCAATTCGTAATCTTGGGCCGCAGATTTTTCCCGCACTAAGCCCGAAAGCAGAGGCTCCTCATCGCACATAATTGCCAATTTCCCTTTCCGGCAGAAGAAAGCAAAATCTACCTCTTTCTCCTCTTCTTCCCTTTGGATTAAGAAGCGCCTCTCAGCGGGGAGGCCGTTTTCTCGGAACAGCTCCCATAGGCTTTCCTCAGCCTCGCCCCCAATCCAGAGGTCATTTATTTCCTGGGCTTTGAGAAGCCTGCCGAGGGTTGTAGGGATGAATGTTATGCGGCGTAGCCTCCGGCTGGGGATTGGTCTGGGAAGCTTCTCAAGGGGGCCTATCTCAACCTTGTAATACCACTCGTTGGCTCTGGGGTGCTCAGGTTCTTCTGGCAGAAGCTCACGGCGTCGGGCGAGGCGATAGGCTTTAACCGGGGCATAGTAATTTATGGCCAAGCCTTCAGGCCCGAAGATTTTTGTCTGGTAGAAAGCTAAGTATTCTGCCCCAAGGCGCGATGGCGCACTCTTCACTGGTATCCTGTACCACCCTTCCCGGCGGGCTATTTCCATATCCCTTGGGTTGTTCATGATAACTACGAGCACTGGGGCCAGTTCGTCTATTTCCATCATTCTACCTCCAAATCCGCTGCAAATTTTCTGACGTTTTCCCTTAGCTCAAGCAAAGCCAAATCTTTGGCCTTTGCCTCCAGCATTATATCAAAATCACGCTGGCTTGTCATCAAAGCTGTTCGGCAGAAGGCAATGAATTCAAATGGGTCCACAAAATCGGCATGCTCCGATGGATGCGGGGGGTAAGCTCTTCTTTTGCCCGCCTCTTCCACCAGCTTCATAGCCGTCCGAGGCGAGCTGAAGTGGACCTTCGGGGTTACTCCGGCGGGCCAGGTTCTGAGGCAAAGGCTGAGGGCTTCCCTTTCCTCAAGCTCATCCCTGTTGTTGAGGAAGTGGAGGTGGTCAAAGACCAAGGGTATGTCTGTACGGTTGTGGACCCACAATATGTCTCTTACGGAGAAAAGGGCGTCATCGTTTTCCAACGCCAAGCGCGAACGCACCCACTGCGGTAGCTTTTCCAAGACCTTGCATAGCCTATCTAAGGCGGAGGGTTTATCCCCGTAGGCTCCTCCGGCGTGGATTACTACCACTGCCTCCGGCCCTAAACCCATGGCTTCCAAAATCCGAGCTAAGGCGTTTACCTTCCTCAGGCTATGTTCAACCACTTCTTGTTGGGGTGAGGTTAGGTTTACGTAGGGGGGATGGAAGGAGAGGCGGATTCCCCTTTCCAGGGCCATTTTCCCTACCTCTGCCAGCTCTTTAGAGCATTCTTCTATCTGGCGGTGGAAGGAGGGGAAATCGTTGTGGGCAATGTAGGGGGCAAGTTCGGGAGCGAGCCTGTAAAACCTTATCTTCTTGCGTTCCAGGTAGAGGATTATATCGCGCAAGTAAGCCAGGCTAACGCTCAGGTGTGGGCTATTTTGCCACCGGCGAGAATCGTATGGCCTCAGGCCGGGATGACCCAGGATTTTAACCGGGAAGCCTAAGCGCAAAGCCCCTCCTAACGGGAGAACATACCCATGACTTCGGCCTCGGCCAGGATGTGGCCTTCTATGGCCTTTAATACCTGTGCTTTTTTGGCCTTCGGAGGGACGTTAAGGGTTGTATCCAAAGCATAGAGCCTGAAGAAATAGCGGTGGGCTGGCCCCGGTGGCGGGCACGGCCCTCCATACCCTATCCTCCCAAAGCTGTTGTACCCCTGCAGAGAGCCATCGGCTAAGGAGGGAAGGGGAGGAATCCCTTCCGGCAGAGAGGAAGTAGAGGGGGGGATGTTGTACAAAAGCCAGTGGTTGAACACTCCCCCTGGCGCATCGGGGTCATCGCAGATTAGGACGAGGCTTTTGGCTTCAGGTGGGACCCCGGTCCAATTCAGAGGCGGAGATATGTTTTCACCTTCGCAGGTATAGCGTTTGGGGATTATCCCTCCGTTTTCAAAGGCCGGGCTGGAAATGGCCAGCCCTTTGAGCGGCGTAGGAAAGGGTGAGGGAAAAGCGGTTGGAGTTGGCAAAGGCGTGGGGGATGCAGGCGTGATGGCTGGAGAAGCTAAGGGGGAAGCGGGCAAAGGGGTCGGCTTAGCCGGTTGGCATGAAAGGGCTAAAAGCGCTATCATCACGAAGAGAAGGCTTTTCTTCCCCATGTTTACCTCCTTACTCAAGGAGCGGGCCTTTTGGCCTCTCGCTTAATATTTTACCCTCTTTTCACTTGGAGCACCACAACCCCGCCGATTATGAAGGAAGCTCCGAGAATTTGAGGCCACTCCATCCTCTCCCCGAAGAGGAGAGCTCCGAAGGCTGCCGCTGCCAGAGGTTCAAGGTTAGCAGTTATGCTGGCCACGCTTACGGGTATAAAGCGCAGGGCCGTTATATAGCAGAAGCCCCCGCCAAGGGATGGTATTATGCTCAGAGCTAAGAGCCAGAGTAGGAGCTTAAGCTTGCGGAAAGGGAGCACAATTGCCTTCACATTAAGGGGCAACAGGAAGATTGCCCCTAAACCCATGGAATACATCAAAGTGTCCAGAACACTGTGGCGTTGCACAGCCAGCTTGTTGAAGATGTTGTAGAAACTGTAAGTTAAGCCGGCTCCGAGGCCCAGAAGTACCCCGTAAAGGTTAAGCCTTAAAGTTCCAGGCTTGTAAATCCCTGCCACTAAGGCACTTCCCGTAAAGGTTAAAGCTATGGCTGCAATTTTAAAGGCGGTAAGTTTCTCCCCGAAGAGGAAGTGGGAAAATATCGCCACCCACGCCGGAGCAGTGTACATGAGTATAGCAGCCATCCCCACGCCTATGGCATCAATGGCGTAGGCGTAAACGGGGTAGAAAATGGCTATGCCCAAAAGGGCGTATCCCAGGAAAAGGGCCCAATCAACCCTTTTAGGGGACAATTTCCCTCGGAAAGCCTGGGCCAGGAATATGATGAAGGAGGTGAAGGCGATGCGGAAGAATACGATGTTCAAGGGTGTAAAATTAGGCTCCAAAGCCAGGATTGTCTTGTAGAAAAGGCCGAGAGTAGCCCAGAGAAGCGCTGCTGTCACCACCAAGGCAAACCCCAAGAGTTCACGGTTCAATTTGGCCTCCTCTGCGGGATTGTAATATAATCTTCGTTGGAAAACGGAAGGAGAAGGCCCCGTGGAACTTTTCCTGAGACTGCTTTTAGCCCATATGTTGGGCGATTTTGTGTTCCAATCGGCAGGGCTTGTGGACTTGAAGAGACGAAGCATTAAAGGCCTCGCTGTGCACGCAGGAGTGATATTGTTCTGGAACCTGGTTTCGGTCTGGAATTACCCCCGCGGCTGGGCTATAGGCCTCCTCCTTTCGGCAATGCATTTTACCATAGATTGGGCTCGCTATTACTGGCGCTATCACAGTGCGCTGGAAGAGCTTGCCTTTTTCCTCGGTGACCAGTTCCTGCACTTCGGCACCATAATGGGCACGATGGCGGCCTTCGGCGTTTTCATCCCTTGGGGGGAGTTCAAGCATCCGGCCGATATGGCCTGGCCCCTCAAACTCATCCTCGCCCTTATCCTCCTAATCTTTTTGATTTGGGTTGTGCCACTTCTGGAGAAAATGGTGGTTGAAATAAGCCCTTATTGCTCCCACCCAAGGCGCCAGACAAAGGTTAACCCCGTTCAGCGTTTTGCGGGAGCTATAGAAAGGGTATTGGCTTTGGTTATCTTCGTAAAAGTCAGCCCTTTCATTGCCATCCTGGCGTTCATCCCCCGCATTTTCAGCGATTCTAAGAGGCGCTGTGCCCTCTACCGGGCTATCTTGAGCTTGGCCTTTACTTTGCTGGTGGCGTATTACTTGGCCAAGTTCTAATTTTTAAGGAGGTTTGCATGAGCGCTAAGGCCGAAGGAACCGAAGAGCTTAGGAAGAGGATTGAGGAGCTGGAAAAAGAGATAGAGGAGCTGCAAGCCCGATGGCCTGCCCATTCGGTGAAACCGGCTATGCTCATGCAGCTGGAAGAGCTGGAAGCAGAACTGGAAAGGCTCAGGAAAGAGCTTAAAGAAAAAGAGGGCATGTGAGCCCGAAAGGCAGTAGCTGCCTCCGAGAAGCGTTTTCAGTGGATTAGCCTCGCTATAGGAGCGTGCCTGCTCAAAGCCATATAGCAAGATGCACCCTCCGAATTGGCTCCGGTGAAGCCTCAGCTTTCCTCAATTATGGTGTAAGAGGTGTAGATTGGGGCAGCTTTCTCCAACATTGCCCCCACGGAGCAGTATTTTTCCCTGGATAATTGAATGGCCCTTTTGAGCCCTTCCTCCGAAATCCCTTGCCCCTTCACAATGTATTCCAGGTGGAATTCGGTGTAGACTTTGGGGTGTTCCGGGGCCCTCTCCGCCCTCACTTTGACCTGGAACGATGTAACCTTTTGGCGCTGCTTATTCAAGATGCTTATCACGTCCATGGCCGTGCAGCCGGCGAGGGCAATGAGGACCAGCTCCATGGGTGTTGGGCCGAGTTCAGAACCACCGACTTCTTTCCGGCCATCTAAGACAATGGCCTTGCCTGAGGAAGACCAGCCTATGAATGTGAGGCCATCAACCCAAGTTACTTGCGCTTCAACCATGGCTAACCTCCTTTGAGCGAAGATATTGCTTCCCTCACAGCCTTTATATCCGGCTCCACAATTATCGGGTTGCCGGCGGCTTTCATCGCCGCTCCCACATCTTTGAGCCCATTGCCCGTCACCAGGACCACCACCTTCTCCTCAGGGCCGATTAGCCCTTCTTTCCGGGCTTTCAAGAGGCCAGCAAAGGGGGCAGCCCCGGCTGGCTCGGCAAAAATGCCCGCTTCCCTTCCCAGCAACCTCATGGCTTCCAGGATTTCCTCATCGCTTACCGTGATGAAAGCTCCACCGGTGTAGCGGACGGCTCGCAAGGCCTTTATCCTATCCCGCGGCATTCCCACTGAAATTGAATCGGCTATGGTGTGCGGTTCTACTGGCTTGACTTCTTCCGTCCCCTCCTTCCACGCATTGTAGAGAGCAGCCGACCCCTCCGCCTGAACCCCCATAAGCTTGGGTAGTTTATCAATCCAACCCAGCGAAACGAGGTCCCTTAGCCCTTTCCCCAATCCGCCGATTATGCACCCATCTCCAACCCCTACCAAAATCCAGTCGGGGGCTTTCCAGCCCAATTGCTCGCATATCTCGTAGGCAGCCGTTTTCTTCCCCTCGGAGAGGTAAGGGTTATAGGCCGTGTTCCGGATGTACCAGCCGTATTCTTTTGAAGCCTCAAGGCATAGGTCAAAGGCTTGGTCGTATGTTCCATCCACGGCCAGAACGGTGGCTCCGTAGATTAAAAGTTGGGCTATCTTGCCCTGGGGGGCAGTTTTGGGGACGAAGATTATGCACTTAAGCCCGACACTGGCGGCAAGGCCGGCTAAAGAAGAGGCTGCATTCCCGGTGCTGGCTGCGGACATAACTTCTTTCCCCAGCTCCATAGCTTTAACAATGCCCACTGCACTCGCTCGGTCCTTTAGGGAAGCTGTCGGCTGACGCCCGTCGTCTTTGATGTAGAGGTTGGGCATGCCGAGCTTCTCACCGAGCCTTTTGGCATGGTATAGAGGGGTCCACCCGACCGTAAGGGGCGGGGCGGGGCTTTCTGGCTTCACCGGTAGGAGAGGCTTGTATCGCCAGATGGTAAAATCCTGGCTTGAGGCCAACCGCACTGGGTCAATGTGGCGGGCTATCTCTCGGTAATCGTAAACCACATCCAAAATCCCATCATCTCCGTGGTGAGGGCACACGTAAAGCACCTCGTCCACGCCGTATTCTTGCCCACACAATACGCACTTTAGGCCTAAGACATGCTTCATCGCCAACCTCCGCAGGATTTTACGAAAGCTTCAAAGATTTTGGCCATGGGCGGGCCGGAAAAGTTCTCCGGGTGCCATTGCACACCCAAGGCGAAAGAGCTCCCGTCGGCCTTCTCAATGGCTTCAACGAGCCCATCTTCGGCCCAGGCAACGGCCTGAAAACCTGGAGCGATGTCCTTTACTGCTTGGTGATGACGGCTGTTAACCCCTATGGATGAGCACCCCAGGATTGAGGCCAGGAGCGAATCCGGCCTCAGCGTGACTCCGTGGGCTATGTGGTCAGGAGGGAAAGCGGGGGGCATAAAACTGTGGGGGCTGGAGCCTGGCCTTTGGTGCGGGATGTCCTGGAACAAAGTGCCTCCAGCAGCTACGTTGAGGACTTGGAGGCCACGGCATATCCCCAAA
>JAPWUT010000001.1 GCA_028275425.1 Anaerolineae bacterium
TGCCCTGGAAAAGGTTGAAGAGCTCCAGGAAAAGGGCAAGAAGATTATTGAAGAGGGGAAGGAAGTAGCGGCCCAGAGGCGCGAAGAGCTCCTTAAGAAACTTGGGGCGTAGAACTTGAAGCTCCTTAAGCTTTTAGGGGAAAACTTCTCAGGCCCCCTTGCCCTCAATTTCCTGGAAAGGATAAGCTCCTACCACCGGATTCAGGCCAGCCCTGGCTTCCGAGAGGCAGCCAATTTTTGCCTGCAAACGCTTAGGGAAGCCGGATTAAAAGCTCACCTTTTATCCTACCCCGCCCAAGAGGGGGTCTACTTCTGGTCCCTACCTTCCTTCCAGGAGTGGGAGGCAAAGGAAGCCTGGTGCTACCTGGAAGAACCCCGCGAAGAAGCCTGCAAACTTGCCGACTTTGCCGAAAACCCAATATCCCTAATCCAGCGCAGTGCCCCCTTTGAAGGTAAGGCCGAAGTAATCCTCCTGGAAAACGGTGAAAACTTGGAAGACTACCAAGGCCTTGACCTCGGCGGGAAAATAGTCCTTACCAGTGGGGAGGTGAGCAGGGTCCAGAAGCTGGCAGTGGAGAAATTTGGAGCAGTAGGAATCCTCTACGATGGAATGAGGTCCCTCCCGCCTGTGCGGGAGAGGATGGATTTGCCCGATGCCCGACAGTATACCTCTTTCTGGTGGGAAGCCGGGGAGAAAAAGTGCTTCGGCTTTGTCCTCACCCCTCGCCAGGGGGAAAAGCTCAGGAGCCTGCTCAAGCAAGGCCAAAAAGTTACGGTGAAAGTTAAAGTGGACTCTCGCTTCTACGATGGCTCCTTTGAGGTGGTGGAAGCAACAATCCCCGGCCTGACCGATGAATGGATACTCGTGGTCTCCCACCTCTGCCACCCGCACCCCTCGGCTAACGATAACGCTTCAGGGGCAGCGGTGGCCATGGAAGCGGCCATTGTCCTCTCGCAGCTAATCCGTGAAGGCTCTCTGCCTAAGCCCAAGCGGGGAATCTTGTTCCTCCTCGTCCCTGAAATCACCGGCACTTACGCTTACCTTTCCTCCCACGAGGACTTAATCCCCAAAATTAAAGCCGGACTAAACCTGGACATGGTCGGCCAGAACCAGGAACTCTGCCGGAGCAACCTACTTATAGAGTGCCCGCCAGCTTCTTGCCCAACTTTTACCCCCTACCTCCTGGCCTGGCTTATGGAAGAGCTGGGAGCTGAAACCACCGCTTTCTCCGGAGTCGGAAAATTCCCCCTCTTCCGCTGGAACATCTCCCCCTTCTCCGGAGGGAGCGACCACTACATCCTCTCCGACCCGACCGTTGGCATCCCTACGCCCATGATAATCCAGTGGCCGGACCGCTTCTACCATACTGACCAGGATAAACCAGATAAGGCTGACCCGAAAATGCTTTGGAGGGTTGGCACAATAGCTTCTGCCTGCGTTTACCTCTTAGCCAATGCCTCCAGGGAAGAGCTCACAACCATCGGCTACAAGGTCTTAGCTAAGTTGGAAGGGGAACTTTCGGAGACTGCTTCTGAAGGGGCTGTTAAGATAAGCGAATCGGAAAGCCCCCAGGACTTAGCCTTGGCTGTGACAAGTGCCAAAGAGCGCCTGGATTTCCGAAGGGAAGTTGGACTTAAGGCCATTGAGCACTTCGCTAACCTCTGGCCCGAAGAAAACTGGCTTGTGGAGAACCTCCGGAAATGGCTTGACCAGCACTATCAGGCCGCGAAGCGCAAGCTTGAAGAATTGGCTACGGTCAGAGCCAAGCAGCTCGGCCTTGAGGCCATCCCGGAAATCCCTCCTCCGGAGCTGGACCAAACCCTTCGCCTTGTCCCGGTTCGCCTCCACAAAGGCCCCCCGGCCGATGGGGAAATAAGGAGGCGAATTTACTCCTTGCCGGAAGAAGAGGCTGAGCGCTGGTACAAGCTGAACAAAGAGCAAGGGAACAAACGCTACATCTTGCCCGTCCTGGCTCTGTACTGGGCCGATGGCCGTCGCTCCTTGGCCGAAATCCTGAAGCTGGTGGAACTGGAGAGCGGCCTTGAGGCCAGGGATTTCCTGGTAGAATACTTCCGTTTCCTGGAGAAAACAGGGTTTTTGGAGCTGAGGTAGATGTACATCCGGCGTTACAGGAAACGCCGTTCCTCAAGATGGTGGATATTCCTCCTGGTCATCCTGGCCTTAGGAGCCTTCTATTTCTCAAGCAAAAAGCCGGCAATTTCCCTGATTCCGAGGTTCGGCCCTACCCCGACCCCTACCCCCTCGGCTCAGCAGTTCATCCAAGAGGGGGAGAAGGCCTGGAGCGAAGGGCGGCTGAAGGAAGCCTTCTCCCAATACTCAAAAGCCCTGAACCTTGAACCCGATAACTTCCAGGCCCTCTTGCGCCGCTCCCAAATCTTGGTTTTTCTGGGGCGAGCTAAGGAGGCCGTGGAAGATGCCAAGCGTGCCCTTGCCCTCAAGCCCGATTCCCCTGAAGCCATAGCTGGCCTCTGCCTGGCCTTGAACTGGGCAGGGCAGATTGACGAAGCTTTTGAAACCTGCGTAAAAGGGGTAAGCCTTTACCCCCAGAACCCAATCCTGCGAGCTTACCTGGCCGAAACCTACATTGATAAGTCCAACTGGGACAGAGCCAATGAGGAGATAAACGCCGCCCTCTCCCTTGCCCCCGATGACCCCGAAGTCTTGAGGGTTTACGGCTACATCCTGGAGAAGCAGGGGAAGTACCGTCAGGCCCTTGAAGCCTACCTCAAAGCCCAGGAACTGACCCCCCACCTGTATCACCTTTACATTCGGGTGGGGAACCTTTACATAATCCTCAAAAAGTGGGATGAAGCTTTGGCCCAGTTCAACAAGGCTGTGGAAATAGCTCCGGATTTGCCTATGCCTTACGATGCCTTGGGCTGGGGATACTACCAGCTAAAGGACCTGGACAGGGCCGAAGTGGAGCTAAAGAAAGCCATAGAGATAGACCCCGATTACGGTCCCGCATACGGCCACCTCGGGGTTGTTTACTACGTCCAGCGCAAGTATGAGGACGCTATACCCAATTTTGAAAGGGCGATAGAGCTTGGGGTAAAATCTGTGGAATATTACTACGAACTTGGCCTCTCCTACGTCTTCCTCGGCTTATGCGACCAAGCGCTCCCCTGGTTGGAGAAGGCTTTGGAAATAGACCCGTATTCGGAGCCGGCCCTTTGGGGCCTTTCCCAGTGCCAGGCTCCAAAGAAAAAATGAAGCTCTACTTCCCCGATAAGCCTGTCCCCCCTGATTCTCCAGCCTATGTAGAGCGCCCTGCCGACATCAAAGCCCGCCATTTGGTCCTCCAAGGCACCCCTGTTTACTTATCAGGTCCTCCGCTGACCGGCAAGACCTCCCTCCTCTTCCGCCTCGGATACCTGCTTTTAGCCCAAGGCCTTTCCTTCTTTTACCTCAAACTGACCCCAGAACTTGCCCCGAGCGATTTAGAAGCCTTCTTGGAAGATTGCCTCCGAGCTAAGGGCAATAGCCTAATCGCTATTGATGGCCTTGGGGAAAACGCCGAGGCCTATTTAGATGTACTCAAGCGCTGGCTTTACCGCCACTCCGGCTCTTTTTTAGTGGTAGCCGAGACTTTCCATCCCTACCCTGGTGAGGTTGCGCCTTTAGTTGAGATATCCCTCAGCTTCTTCTACAAGCCGCACATATTGCAACTGGTAAACCTCTTAGGCTTAGGCCAGGAAACTGCGGAGGAACTTTACCGCTGGAGCGGGGGCTATCCTTACATTGCCCACAACCTATGTGCAGCTTTAGCCGAGGGCAAAGAGCTAAAGGAGGCAGTAGAAAACTTCAAGCGGGAAGACCGAAAACTTTTACCACTCCTGAAAGAAGCCCTTTTAAACGTTCCGGAGGCCTCTGAGCTTTACCGGCGAATCCTGCAAGGCGAGCAAATTCTCCATCGCCGGATTACCCACCTCTTCCGGGAAGCTCCTTCCCTGCGTGGCCTATTCAGGAGCGATGAGAAGGGCTACGTGCGCCTTTCCTCCCCCATCCTGAGCTCCCTCTAATCCGGGTACATCCCACCAGAGGGCAAGCAGCCCACCGCTGCTAACCCGCCCACGAAGGTAGGAAGGGGGGTCCAGGGGGCGTGCCTTTTCTGACCTAACCCCCTGACCCCCTTCCCTGCGAGGGAAGGGGGAAAATTTGGCGGGGTTCTCCGGAGAGGTTAACCCCCAAAACGTTGGCAAACCCTAAGCCAACGGGGGTGGGCCAAACGGGGGTGGAGGGGGCAGAGCCCCCTCCCAGGGGGCTTGGGGGGTGTCCCCCCACGAAACCAAAAGAGGGGGCGAGTAGCCCACATTAGCAACCCCGCCACGAGTGGGACCCAGAACGCTGGCGAACCCTCAGCCTACGGGGGTGGGCAATGGGGGGTCCAGGGGGGCGGAGCCCCCATGGCGGGGGGCTTGGGGGGTGTCCCCCCACAAATTCAAAAGAGGGAACGAGTCGCCCGCATTAGCAACCCCGCCCACGAGTGGGACCCAAAACCCTGGCAAACCCTCAGCCCACGGGGTTGGGCAAATGAGGGTCCAGGGGGCGCAAGCCCCATGGCGGGGGGCCGTGGGGGGTGTCTCCCCACAAAACCAAAATTAGGGGCGAGTTGTCCGCATTAGCAACCCCGCCCACGAGTGGGACCCAAAACCCTGGCAAACCCTCAGCCCACGGGGGTGGGTAAATGGGGGTCCAGGGGGGGCGAAGCCCCCCTGGCGGGGGCGTGGGGGGTGTCCCCCCACAAAACCAAAAGAGGGGGCGAGTAGCCCGCATTAGCAACCACGCTACGAGTGGGGCCAAAAACGCTGGCGAACCCTCAGCCCACGGGGGTGGGTAAATGGGGGTCCAGGGGGCGCAAGCCCCCTGGCAGGGGGCGTGGGGGGTGTCCCCCCACAAACTAAAGGGAGCGAGTAGCCAACCCCGGCAACCCGCCCACGAGTGGGGCCAAAAACGCCGGCGAATCCTAAGCCAACGAGGGTGGGCAAAAGAAGTTAATCCCCCTCCGAAAAATCCCCGATGGACACGAAAAAACGTGGGGTTACCTCTGGAACAAGCTCCTGGATTCTGGCTGCTATGACTTCAAATTCCTCAAGGTGATATTCCTCTACCCGGCCTTCATCGCAAAGCTTGGCTATCTCCGGGTCAATCGGTATCTTAGCCAAGAGGGGAACTTTTAACTCCTTGGCTATCTCTTCGCCCTTGCTTGGCCCAAATAGCTCCCACCGCATTCCAGTATCGGGGCATATGGCATAACTCATGTTCTCCACAACCCCGATTATAGGCACCTGGAGATGCTTAGCCATCTGCATCGCCTTCTTCACTATCACCCGAACCAACTCCTGAGGTGATGTAACTAAGATTACCCCGTTGAGCGGCAAGGCTTGCATCACAGTTAAAGAAGCATCGGCGGTGCCGGGGGGAAGGTCCACAACCATGTAATCCAGTTCTCCCCAGAAGACATCGCCCCAGAACTGCTGGATAGCTCTGGAGATGAGGGGGCCTCTCCAGATTACTGCATCTTCCTCCCTAAGCAGGAAAAGGCCAATGGACATAACCTTTATCCCAGTGGAGCTGGTCGGTGGTATTATCCCCATGGGAGCGGGGATTGGCTTATCCTTTACCCCTAAGATTTTGGGTATGCTTGGGCCGGTGATATCGGCATCCATTATCCCCACCCGATAGTTCTGACGACGCAGGTGAGTAGCCAGAAGCGCTGCTACGAGGGATTTCCCAACCCCCCCTTTCCCGCTCATCACCGCTATCACCTTCCCTATGCTATTGAACCTCTTAGCTACACCTTCCTCCGGCGTGAGCGAGTCCAAGAGGGCCTTCTTCTCCTCCGGGCTCATTTCGGTCAGGATTACTTCTACTTCCCTAACGCCTTCTACTTGCTCCAAGGCTTCTTTTACATCATTGGCCAACCTTTCCCGCAAGGGGCAAGCCAAGGTGGTGAGGGCCAGGGTTACTTTCACCTTTCCTTCTTCCTCCTCAAGCCCTCTAACCATCTTCAACTCCACGATACTCTTCCCCAATTCGGGGTCATACACCTTTTGCAGAGCTTCCCAAAGTGGTTCCTTGCCCATATAGCTCCCCCTTTTCAAGGTTCTTTGCCCATAGTGTACCACGGCAAGCAGCTCCCGTCAAACCACAGCGTTTCGGTGATATGTTCAGCCTCTCTGGCTAAAGGCCCAAACCCCGAAATATTTCCCTTTTCCCACCCTCGTAGGCTTTGGGTTCGCCAGCGTGGTTGGGTCCCACTCAGGGCGGGGTTGCTAATGTGGGCAGCTCGCCCCCTTTTTAAGGTTTCGTGGGGGGACATACCCAACGCCCCCCACCATGGGGCTTCGCTCCTTGGACCCCCTTTGCCACCCTCGTGGGCTGAGGGTTTGCCAGCGTTTTGTCTTTCTCCGAGGCAGAGAGAGGAAGGCCTCATCAATTTTTCCCCCTTCCCTGCGAGGGAAGGGGGGTCAAGGGGGTTAGGTCGGAGGGGCACATCCCCAACCGCTACGCCCGTACTCGGCGGAGGCCAACTACAGGCCAAGGGTCCAAAGAGGCTGACTATGGAATGCCATTGCGAGGGCACAAAGCGCCCGAAGCAATCTCCTCGCAGGCTGGGAGATTGCTTGGTCGTTTACGGCCCAAGCGAGAGGGGAAGCTTATACCTTAGGGGCAATGTAGCCTAAGCGGCGCAGTTCTTCCTCGTCCTTCCGCCAGCGCTTCCTAACTTTTACCCATAGCTCAAGGTAGACCTTGCGCCCAAGGATTAATTCCAATTCCCTGCGGGCAGCTTGGCCTATCTTCTTGAGCATGGCCCCATCTTTGCCGATAACTATTGCCTTCTGGGATTCTTTCTCCACAAAAATCGTCGCGCTTATGTAGGAAAGGTCCTCCGAGCGATCCTTGAATTCATCTATCACTACCGCCACGGAGTGAGGAACTTCTTGGTGCAGGAAATGAAGGGCCTTTTCCCGGATGAGTTCAGCAGCAATAAAGCGTTCATCTACATCGGTTATCTGGTCCTCAGGGTAGTAGCGGGGGCCAGGAGGAAGGTAAGAGATGATGATGTCCCTGAGTTTGTCCAGATTGTCACCGGTAGTGGCGGAGATTAAAATCCAGTCCTTAAATTCCCCAAGGGCAAGGTAAGCCTCGGTGTGGGGCTTGACCTTGTCCGGGGTCAGAAGGTCCATCTTGTTCATGGCCAGGATTACCGGGCTTTTGCACCGCTCCTTTAGGGTCTGGGCTATGAGGCGGTCTTCATCATCCGGTAACTGCGATACATCCACCAGGAAGACTACTACGTCCGCATCCACTATTGCGGATATTGCGGTTTTGACCATGTACTCGCCAAGCTTGTGGAGGGGGTTGTGGATGCCTGGGGTGTCAACGAAGATTATCTGGGCGTTGGGTAGGGTTAAAATTCCCCGAATTTTGTGGCGGGTTGTCTGAGGCTTGGGCGATACTATGGCCACTTTCTGCCCCAGGTAGGCGTTCATAAGGGTTGATTTTCCCACATTCGGCTTGCCTATTATGGAGACAAAGCCCGAGCGATGCTCCATGCTCATGCCTCTATCTTGAAGGGGTTGAAATCGGTGTCGTAATCAAAGTAGTCCTCCCTCTCAGCCCTTTTCAAGAAGTTCACAATCCGGTAGGTTACGGGGGTCATGATGGCTTCAACGCCGCATTTGAACACGTAATTGGAGAGGATTACGCTTCCCAGGAGGGACCAAGGCAAGGCACCAGCGAAGGCTATGGAGCAGAAGAGGAGGGTATCAACCCCCTCCCCCACTAAAGTTGAGCCTATGGTCCTGGTCCAAAGCCACCGGCCCCGGGTCAGGATTTTCATTTTAGCCAGGGTGTAGGAGTTGGAGAATTCCCCGGCCCAGTAAGCTATGAGGCTTCCAAGGACGATTCGGGGGGTCATTCCGAGGATTTTTTCGTAGGCTTCTTGGTTTTCCCACCCGGGCGCCGGCGGCAGCACCCTTACTATGCTCAAGGTCAGGGCCATGAGGGCAGTGCAGAAGAAGCCCATCCATATGACCCGCCGGGACCGCCTGTATCCGTAGACTTCGGTTAGGATGTCGCCGAAAATATAGGAGATGGGGAAGAGGATTGTGCCACCGTCAAAGGTGAATGGGCCAAGGAGCAAGATTTTGCTTGAGGCTATGTTGCTTATGATTAGCACAGCCACGAAGAGAGCCATTATGAGGTCAAAGTAGCGGTAGCTCCTTTCCATTACCGGGCTCTTGCCTCCTTCAGGAGTTTGTAGACTTTTTCCTCTGTGGCCGGAAGTTCATCAACCCAAATCCCTACTGCATCGTGGATGGCGTTGATGATGGCCGGGGCAGTAGGCAAAGTGGTCATTTCCCCTATGCCTTTAGCCCCATACGGCCCAGCGGGGTCGGGAACTTCTACGATGATGGGGACAATTTCCGGAGGCATGTCCAGGACGGTAGGTATTGGGTATTCGCTCAAGCGGCGGGTGCGGGGGTAGCCGCCTTCGTGGATGAAGTGTTCCATGAGGGCATACCCTATGCCCATGTGGACCCCGCCTCCGATTTGGCCAATTATCATTTCGGGGTTGACGGCCTTGCCTACGTCGTGGGCAGCCCATATTTTCAGGACCGAGACTTGCCCTGTTTCGGTGTCTACTTCTACCAAAGCTATCTGGGTGCCCCAGCCGTAGCTGATGTGGGGGAAGCACTCTCCCGTTTCGGGGTGGTAAGGTGTGGTCGGCCGTTCAATTCGCCCTCGGTAGGTGTATTCTACTTCCACGGAGGTCTCGCCGGTTTCTGCCCTGAGGATTTCTTCCTTTCTGCGCAGGGCCAATTCGCAGGCTGCTTTTACTGCATTGCCGGAGATGTAGACGTGGCGGGAGGCAGAGGAACTTCCGGCATTAGGGACTTCGGCCGTATCCACTAAGGCAATCCGGACTTTTTGGATTGGGATACCCAGGGTGTGGGCAGCGATTTGAGCTAAAGCCGTATGCACCCCCTCACCTACCTCGGAGGTCCCGATTTTTACGATGGCCCGCGTTATCTCCCCCGATTCATCCCAAGAAAGCATTACCCTTGCGGTGGCTTTATCATCAAAGCCGAAGCTGTAGCCGACGTTTTTGAAAGCGCAAGCTACCCCAATTCCCCGCCGTTTATATGGCTCTTTGGGCTGCGGGATTTGAGGCTTTATCCAGCGTCCGTTCTCTTCCCGCCATCCGGCGGCCAGCGCCGCTTGGCGCAGGGTCTCCTTTATCCCCACTCCTGGCGGGAAAGTGGCCCCGGTAATGGTGGGCGAGCCGTCCTCCACCAAGTTCTTCATCCTTAACTCCACCGGGTCCATCCCCAAAGCTTCGGCCAACTTGTCCATTTGGATTTCGTAGGCGAAGGCGGGCTGAGGGGAGCCAAAGCCTCGCATCGCCATCGTCACGGCGTTGTTGGTGTAGACGGTGTAAGCATCAACCTTGACGTTTGGCCATACGTAGGGGCCAAGGGCGAAGCTGGCGGCATTGTTTAGGACGGGTATGCTGGTTGAGGCGTAGGCACCGGCATCGGAAATCATCTCCACTTCGCCAGCCACAAGTTTCCCATCTTTCTTGGCCCCCCATTTGTGGCGGATGTAGAAGGGGTGGCGCTTCCCAGTGCGCATCATCGTTTCTTCGCGTGTGAAGACCATTTTCACCGGCCTGCGCACCACGTAAGCACAGAGGGCCAATAGGTGCTGGATGTACATATCCTCCCTTCCCCCGAAGGCTCCCCCTACTGCCGGCACAATCTCCCTCAGTTTCTCAATCGGAATCTGGAGGAAGTGGGAAATCTGGTGCAGGTCATCGTGAGGCCATTGGGCAGCTGCAATCACCGTTATGCGTCCCTCTTCATCTATGTAGCCGATTCCAGCCTCGGGTTGGAGGTAGACATGCTCTACGTGAGGGGTTATGTAGTAACCTTCAACGATGACATCGGCCTCCTCAAAGGCCTTTTCCACGTCCCCACGGCGTATCTTTATGTGGTGCAAGATGTTTGTGCCTTTTTCTTCGTGGACCAAGGGGGAGCCTGGCTTCATCGCTTCACGGGGGTCGGTTACGACAGGTAAGGGCTCGTATTCAACCTTGACCTTTTTGCGTGCCTCTTCGGCTATTTCTTCCGTCTCAGCCACGACGATGGCTATGCGGTCGCCAAGCCATCGGACCTTGCCCCCTTCGGGGACTAAGACGGTTTGGTCGGGGGTGTGGATTCCGTACTCGTTGAGGGGTACGTCTTTGTAGGTTATGACTTTGACTACCCCAGGGGTGGCTTCGGCAGCGGAGGTGTCAATTCTCTTCACCCTGGCGTGTGGGTATTGGCTCCATACGACCTTGGCATAAAGTTGGCCGGGCATGTTGAAATCTTGGGGGTAGCGTCTTGAGCCCTGGACTTTGGTCTTTATGTCAAGCCTTATGGTGTTTTCGCCCAGAGTCATATTGTGCCTCCTTAAGTTAGCCATGCTCCCAGCACACTTTCTTCGGGGGCCATGATTTGTTCATCGGTGTAATGCAGAAGCTGTATGGCCTTTGCCGGGCATTCGGCGGTGCAGGTTCCGCAACCTTGGCATTTGGCCGGGTCTATGAAGGCAGCCCCCTTTATTCCCCCGTTCCCGATGGCTTTGGGGTCTATGACCGGGATGTGGAAGGGGCAGATGCGCACGCAAGTCAAGCAGCCGACGCATTTGGATTGCTCTACTTGGGCTATGACCCCGCCTACCTTGATTTCTTCTTTGGTCAGGTAGGTTAAAGCTCGGGCGGCTGCGGCTTTGGCCTGAGCTATGGATTCTTCTATGAATTTGGGGTAGTGAGCCATCCCGGCCAGGAAAATCCCTTCGTTTATGAAATCCACCGGCCTCATCTTGAGGTGAGCTTCAAGGAAGAAGCCCTCAGGGGATAGAGGAACCCTCAGGATTCGGGCCAGCTTTTCGTTATCTTCAGAAGGCAAAATGCCGAGGGTTAGCGAGATTAGGTCGGGCTTGAGCACCAGGAGTTCACCCGTGCTTTGGTCCTTTACTTCTACCCGGAGTTCTCCGTAGACGACTTTAATGGTAGGGGCTTCCTCATCGGTGTAGCGGATGAAGATTGTGCCCAGTTCCCGCGCTTTAGTGTAGTATTCTTCGCGGAAGCCGTAAGTGATTATGTCCTTGTAGAGGACGTAGACCTCGCAGGAGGGGTTTAGCTCTTTGAGGCGGATGGCGTTGGCCATGGTGTTGGTGCAGCAGATACGGCTGCAGTAATCGTATTTTGGGCTCCTCGGCCGAACGCACTGGATTATCGCCACCGACCGGAGGTTCCTGACCCTCTCGGGGTGGTTGACTATGAGCTCTTCAAGCTCCAGCTGGTCCAATATTCTGGGGTCTTCCCCTTTGAGGTATTCTCTCCCCGAATACATCCTGGCCCCGGTAGCCACGATGGTGACCCCGTGCTCCAGTTCCACATCCTTGTATTTTGTGCGGATTAGGGAATGGAAGTCTCCTACGTGGCCGTAGTGGTTGATGAGCTCGGCTTCTTTGAAGACGTTGATAAGTGGGTGGTTTTCAACACGGTTGGTGAGGTCCCAGAGGAGGCGTCGTAGGTCTTTCCCTTCGGCGGTGAAGTGGATTTTCTGGAGGTAGCCGCCGAGGCGATTGCTCTTCTCCACAAGGTAGACTGGGAACCCGGCATCGGCTATGGTCAGAGCGGCTACCATTCCTGCCAGCCCGCCCCCGATGACTAATGCTTTCTTTACTGGCTTTACGGAGAATTTTTGCAGGGCTTGCAGGCGGGCAGCTCTGGCTACTCCAACCCTTAAAGCCTCCATGGCCTTGCGGGTTGCCCCTTCCCTATCGTGAAGGTGGGGCCAGGCGCTGTGTTCCCTTATGTTCACCAGTTCCAAGTAGTAGGGATTGAGGGAAGCGCGCCTCAGGACTTTCTGGAAAAGCGGTTCGTGTGTGCGTTGGCTGCAGGCCGCTACTACTACTCTGTTAAGGCCGTGTTCGGTGATTGCTCGGCTGATTTGCTCTTGCCCCTCTGGGAAGCAGGCCAAGTTTACTTGCTGGACATGGACAACCCTGGGCAAGGCTTTGGCTTTCTGGGCGATAGTTTCCAAGTCAATGCTTTGGCTTATTTCTCCCCCACACCGGCAGAGGAATACCCCAATCCTTGGCTCCTCCCTTGATACATCCCTTTCTGGCGGGAACTTCTCTTCACGGTCTAGGGAACCGAGTTTGTCCTTAAGCAAAAGCATCGCTTCTGCAGCTGCTCCGCTGGCTTCGTATAGGGTTTCAGCTATCTCCTTGGGGGAAGCGAAGGAGCCGCATACGTAAATGCCAGGACGCGATGTCTGCAAGGGGCCAAATTTATCGGTCCAGCAGAAGCCGTATTGGTTCAAATCAATACCCAAGATTTCGGCTACCTGGCGGGTGCTTAAGGGTGGCTCCACCCCAACCGATAGGACAACCATGTCAAATTCTTCTTCAACGATGTGGCCATCGTCGGTAGCATAGCGCAGGGTTAGGTTGTGAGTGGTTGGGTCTTCGGTGATGGAAGAGACACGTGAGCGAATGTATTCAACGCTGTAGAGTTCTTTGGAGCGGAGGTAGTAGGCGTTGTATTCTTTGTTGAAAGCCCTTTCATCCATGATGAAGATTTTAGCCTCAACACCCGGGATACGTTGCTTGGCCAGGACGGCTTCCTTGGTGGAATACATGCAGCAGATTGAAGAGCAGTAGGGATGCTCTTGGTCCCGCGAGCCTATGCACTGAAGCCAAGCAATCTTGCGCGGTGTAGTGCCATCAGATGGTCGGACTACGATTCCCTCGGTGGGGCCGGAGCGGCTGGCCAGCCTTTCGTACTCCATGCTGGTTATGACGTTGGGGTAGCGGCCGTAGCCGTACTCTTCGTACCGGCGGGGGTTGAAAAGCCGGTAGCCCATCGCCAGGACTATTGCCCCAACGTTTACCTTCTCTTCCCGAGGCTCCTCTTTCAGGTTTATGGCCTTAGTGGGGCAGACTTTCTCGCAGCGGCGGCAGGTTTCGCAGAAGTCGGTCTTTTCAATCATGTAAGCGTCGGGGATAGCCCTTGGGGAACTTTTGTAAGCGAGTTTGCGCATTGCCAAGCCCATTTGGAAGCGGCTTGGCTTCTCCACAGGGCATATCTGAGCGCAGCGGTCGCAGTTAATGCAAAGGTCAGGATTAACGTATCTTGGATTGACCCTTAGGGTTACGGTGAAATTGCCGGCCTCCCCTTCAAGGCCGACGATTTCGGTATTGACGAAGAGGTGTATATTAGGGTGGCGGCTGTAATCCATGAGGGCGGGGGAAATGGTAGGGCGGGTGCAGCCTGGGCCGTGCTCGGCCGTGCCCCGGCAGAGGACGCAGTCATGGGTTGGGAACATGAAGCCCAACTGGGCCACGATTCCACCCAGCCATGGGGTTGATTCCACCAAGTAAACTTCCAATCCAGCATCGGCCACATCCAGAGCGGCTCTCATCCCCCCTACGCCGCCTCCCAGCACAAGAACGGAGCTCTTCCTTTCGTTCGCCATAGGCCCAACTCCTCGGTTTTTTGTTAACCCCGGGGTTGGAATTATACCTTAAATTGGCAAAAAATCAAGGGGCGGAAGCACTTGGGGTATGGGCCAGAATTTCACACCGACCCTTTGACAAAGCCCGACGGTGGTGTATAATAAAGCCCGCTTGGACTAAGATAAGGGGGGAAAGCCATGCAGATAGCAGGATTTGATTTCCCCGATGACCTTTACTACGATTCTAAGCACAGCTGGGGCCGCGTGGAAGGGAATATAGTCACCCAAGGCCTCACCGATTTCGGCCAGAAGCTGGCAAAGGAAATCGTTTACGTGGAAATACCGCCCGTCGGCAAGGCTGTGACCCAAGGGCAAACCTTCATGTCCATTGAGTCCGGCAAGTGGGTTGGGCGAATCCCGGCCATCGTCAGCGGTAAAATCGTGGCCGTTAACGAGGAGCTGGAGTGGGAGCCTGCACTCATAAACAAGTCGCCATTTGACCAAGGCTGGCTCGTGAAGATTGAGATGTCCAACCCGGCCGAGCTCGCCAACCTGATGCGGGCCGATTCCCCCGAATTCAAGGCCTTTATTGAAGCCGAGGCCGAAAAATACAAAGCGGTCCTCAAAGGGGGCAAGTGATGAAGCTGTATCGCCTTGGAACTGTACCCTGGCATTACTCCCAACTGCTTTACCATGCTCTCCCCAGGCTTAAGCGCGAAGGACTAATCTTATGCTCCCCCGCTTCCCCCTACGTCTGCATCGGCTATTTCCAGGATGCGGAGCAAGAGGTGGACCTGGCTTACTGTAGGGAGCATGGCATCCCTGTCTTCCGGCGCGAGGTAGGGGGAGGGGCCGTTTACTTGGATGGGGATCAGCTCTTCTGGCAGCTGGTGATTCGCAAGGATAACCCCTTGATTCCAGCAAGCTGGGAGGAATTCTACCGTCGCTTCCTCCAGGCCCCAATCGCTGCCTACAGGGCCATAGGCATCCCCGCCCAATACAAGCCCATAAATGACATAATCGCTAACAACCGCAAAATCTCGGGCACAGGGGTGGCCGAAATCGGCGATTTCGTGGTCTTTGTCGGCAACTTAATCGTTGACTTCAACTACGAGATGATGGTGCGGGTCCTCAAAGTGCCCGATGAGAAGTTCCGGGACAAGGTCTACAAGACCCTCCAGGATAACCTTAGCACCATCAAGCGAGAGCTTGGGTATAGCCCTCCGAGGGATGAGCTTTGGGGGCTTTTGGCGGAGAAGTTTTCCGAGATTTTGGGGCCGATGGAGGAGGAAACGAGGATTGACCCCGATTGGAAAGCGGAAGCAGACCGCTTAGGGGAGATAATGCTGAGTGAGGAGTGGCTCTTCCTCCGCCGAAGCCCAAAGATTGAGCGAGGAGTTACCATCCGAGCAGGGGTTGAAGTTCGGCAGAGGGCTTACAAGGCCCCCGGAGGCCTCATCCGGGCTACGATGGAAGTGAAAGAGGGGGTCATTGCCGATGTTTCCATCTCCGGCGATTTCTTCTTCTATCCGGCCGATCGGCTGGCCGAGCTGGAGCGGGCCCTGGTTGGCGTGCGGGTAGAGGAAGTGGAGGAGGTCATCGCTCGCTTCTACGTCGAGCACGGTGTAGAAAGCCCTGGCGTGACCCCTGCCGATTTTGCCATTGCCCTTAGCGGGTAAGGAGGTGATGGATGGCAGCTATTACTGAAGCTTTGGACCTTGGCCAATTGGACCGGAGCCTGGCTCAACGGGTAAGTCCTGGCCGGTGGGAAAAGATTCTCTCCTGTATTCAGTGCGGGACTTGCTCTGCTTCCTGCCCTGCAGCGCATGCAATGGACATTTCTCCTCGCCAGATGTGGCGAATGGTCCAATTGGGTATGACTGAAGAAGTGCTCCGTTCCAAAAGCATTTGGCTTTGCAGCTTATGCTACACTTGTCATGTCCGCTGCCCGCGCGGTATTCCGCTTACGGAAACCATCGTCCGTTTGAAGGAATTGGCGATGGAAAGGGGAATCGTCTCCTCTCCCCAGAGTGAAGCTTTCTACCGAGCCTTTGCCGAGGTGATGCGTCGCTACGGGCGGTTGCGGGAGGTGGAGTTTATGGCCCGCTATTTCTTAGCTTCCAATCCTTTGGCTGCGCTGGGTTTTGCTCGCCTGGGTCTGACAATGCTGGCCCGGGGCAAAATCCGCCCGGAATTGCCTCGGCTGGGTGGAGAGGGCCGGTTGGACCGCCTCTTCGCGCGGGTGGCTGAGCTGGAGGAGAAAAGATGAGGTACATCTTTTATCCCGGTTGCTCTCAGGAGGGCACGGCTTTGGAGTACCGGGATTCCACTTTGGCGGTGCTCCAAGCCTTGGGCGCCGATGTCCAGGAGCTGGAGGGCTGGACTTGCTGTGGGGCCAGCGTCGCTTCGGTTATGAGCGAGTTGCTGGGCTTTGTCCTCCCGGCCCGTAACCTGGCCCTGGCCGAAAAACAGGCCAACGGTCGGGACTTGCTCACGGTTTGCAGTGCCTGTTATACCAACTTCCGCCGGACCTTTGCCACCCTGGCTGCCAACCGTCAACTTCACCAGAAGGTCAACCAGGCCCTGGAACTAGAGGGTCTGGCTTACCAAGGGACATTAACAGCCCGCCATATTTTGGATGTTTTGGCCAACGATTTCGGGCCGGAGGCAATTCGGGCGCGCGTGAAGAAGCCGCTGGAAGGGCTTACCGTTGCCCCTTACTACGGTTGCCAGACCGTCCGCCCATATAGCCCGTTTGACGATGGGCAGCGCCCTACCTCCATGCTACCTTTGTTAGAAGCGCTGGGGGTCAAGGTCCACCGCCATTCCCGTGAAGCTTCCTGCTGTGGGACTTCGCTACTTATGACTAAGCCGGAAGTGGGCCTGACCATGGTTGGCTCAGTACTGGAGGCTTGCGAGGGTGCCGACTGCATCGTGACTGTTTGCCCAATGTGCCATATGAATTTGGACGCTTATCAGGACAAAGTATCACGATTGTTGGGGCGGAAAGTGCAGATTCCTGTCCTTTATCTGCCCCAACTAATAGGCTTGGCTTTGGGTTTGCCAGAAGAAAAGCTGGGCTTGCGACGGCACATCACGCCGGTGAAGTTTTAACCGCAAAGAGCGCAAAGGATGCAAAGGTGTTTTAATTTGTCTAACCAAATCATAGGCGCGGCGCTTGAGGTCCATCACCAGCTGGGGCCGGGTTTACTGGAATCGGCTTATTTAACGTTCAATAAAAAAATTTGCGCCCTTTGCGTCCTTTGCGGTTTAATTCCCAAAAGGAGTTAGTCCTATGGAACAGCCGAGGATTGGCGTCTATATCTGCGAGTGTGGCATAAACATTTCGGCTACGGTTGATGTTAACGCCGTGGCAGAGATAGCTTCCAAGCTCCCTGGCGTTGTCGTGGCCCGAGTCTACAAGTACATGTGCTCCGAACCGGGCCAGAAGATGATAGCAGAGGACATCCGCAACCTTGGGTTAAATCGGGTTGTGGTGGCCTCCTGCACTCCCCGGATGCATGAATTGACTTTCCAGCGGGTTCTGGAGGCCGCTGGCCTCAATCCCTATTACTTTGAAATGGCCAACATCCGAGAGCATGTCTCCTGGGTAACTAAGGACCGAAAAGAAGCCACGGAGAAGGCCAAGAGGCTTGTGCAGGCCGCCGTAATGCGGGTCGCTTTCCACCAGCCCCTGGAGCCACGCCGTGAGCCAGTAACGAAGGCTGCCTTGGTTGTCGGCGGGGGAATCGCCGGAATCCAAGCTGCTCTATCCATAGCCGATGCCGGCTATCCGGTCTACTTGGTGGAGAGGGAGCCATCCATCGGCGGCCACATGGCCCAGCTTGATAAAACTTTCCCCACTCTGGACTGCAGTACCTGAATCCTCGGGCCGAAGATGATGGATGCCGGTCGGCATCCCAACATTACCCTCCTCACCTACAGCGAAGTTGAAGATGTATCCGGCTACATCGGCAACTTCACAGTCCGGGTTCGGAAGAAGGCCAGGTCCGTGCGGGAAGAGGTTTGCACCGGCTGCGGCATCTGCCAGGAGAAGTGCCCGGTTAAAGTCGTTGATACCGGCTTTGAAGCTGGGATGGGTAAGCGCAAGGCTATCTACCGCCCCTTCGCCCAAGCCATCCCTAACGTCCCGGTGATTGACCGGGAAAATTGCCTCTGGTTCACTAAAGGCCGATGCCGAGCTTGCGAGAAGCTCTGCCCTGCCGGAGCCATTGACTACGAACAGCAGGACCAAATCCTGGAGCTTAAGGTAGGGGCAATCGTGGTGGCCACGGGCTTTGCCATGTGGGACCCCCGCAAGCTCCCCCAGTATTCCTATGGCCTTTCCCCCAACATCATCACGGGCTTGCAATTTGAAAGGCTCACAAGCGCTGGCGGCCCCACCGGCGGGGAGATATTGACGGCGGAGGGGAAGAAGCCGGAAAGGGTGGCCATAATCCACTGCGTGGGAAGCAGGGACGTCAATGCCCACCCCTACTGCTCCCGCATCTGCTGCATGTACTCCCTAAAGCATGCCCACCAAGTGCGCGAGAAGACTGGCGCCGAAGTCTACGAATTCTACATGGACATGCGCGCTTTCGGGAAAGCCTACGAGGAATTTTACGAGCGCGTCCAGGAAGATGGAGTGATTTTCGTCCGAGGCCGGGGAGCTGAGGTAGAAGTCCTCCCCAACGGTAAGCTGCGAGTTAAAGGAGAGGATGCCAACTTGGGCCGGCTGGTATTCGTGGACGTGGACATGGTAATCCTGGCCACGGCCATAGAGCCTCAGCCCGATGCCGACCGAGTTGCCGCTCTCTTCCGGCTTGGTCGGACCCCTGACGGCTGGTTTGCGGAAGCCCATCCCAAACTCAGGCCAGTGGAGACGGCCACCGCGGGCATTTTCCTGGCCGGTGCTTGCCAAGGCCCCCGCGACATCCCCGATACCGTCGCCCACGCCGAGGCTGCAGCCATGGAAGTGGTGAAACTATTCAACCTCGGCGAAGTCGTAATCTCGCCCACCGTCGCCGTAGTGAATGAAGCAGCTTGCGTGGGCTGCGGAGAATGCATACTGGCCTGCCCTTATTCGGCCATAGCCCGCAACATCCGGGGCAAGGCTGAGGTCAACCCTGCCCTTTGCCAGGGTTGTGGGACCTGCGCCGCTACCTGTCCTTCCCATGCCATTACTGCCCTTCACTTCACCGACCAAGAGATTGTGGCTCAGATAGATGGCCTATTGGAGCGCGCCATGCTCTGAAACCATGGCCTTGTGCCAAAACGCTGGAAAAACATCCGGAGTAGATAAACATGCCCTTCGATTTGCCACAGAAAACTGTTGGTTACTTTTGCTCTTACGTGCCCGAGGAATTGCTCATCGCTGCGGGGTTTAACCCCATCCGCATAATCCCCGGCGCAACCGATGCTTCGCTATCCCAAACCCACCTTCAGAGCTACACTTGTTACCTTGCCAGAGCTTGCCTCCACCGGGCCATCAAAGGGGAGCTAAACTCCTTGGAAGGGGTGATTTTCACCCACACTTGCGATACAATGCAATGCCTTGCCGACATATGGCCCCAAGCTTGCCCCCACAAGATAGTGGAAACCTTCAATTTGCCCACCGTCCTGAGCTCGGAGGAAGCTCTCCCTTACACCATGGCCGAACTGGAAAGGCTGAAAAGTCGCTTGGAAGCCTCAACAGGCCTCCTCATCGGGGAGGAAGCCCTGAGAGAGGCCGTAAAGATTGCCAACAGGAAGCGTATCCTCCTGCAAAACCTGGCCTCAAGGCGGGAGAAAATGCCGGCCTCCCGCTTCTTCAGCCTGGTAAACAAAGCCCTCACCTTGCCTTTAGGAGAGGCCATAAGTTTCCTGGAGAATTTGGAGGTTGAGGAAGAAGAGAACCCCGGCAAAGTCCGGATAGTGCTGGCCGGCTCAACCCTTGATGACCTCAGTTTGGTTGACTTCATAGAAGAAAGCGGGGGCAAAATAGTGGATGATGACTTCTGCAACGGCACTCGTTACTTCCAGACCCTCGCCGATGAGTCCATCCCACCCATTGAGGCCATAGCCAGACGTCTCCTTGAAAGGCCAATTTGCCCCTGCAAATTCCTCAAGCCTGGTGCTTACTCCCAAAGCTTGCTGGAGAAAACTCGTAAGGCCAAAGCCCAAGGATTAATCTTGGTACGCCAGAAATTCTGCGACCCTTGGGGCTGGGAATTCCCGCTCATGCAGTCCCTCTTCCAAGAGAAAAAGGTTCCAATCCTCATGGTAGAAGTAGAACAACCCGGAAGCCTTGGCCCCATCGCCACCAGGATACAGGCTTTCTTGGAGATGATAGCGGAGGGATAAAAATGCCCGGAGGATATTTAGGCAAAATACTCGTGGTAGACCTCACCCAAGGGCAATGGGAAGTAGAGCCGTTGAGGGAGGAACATGCCTCCCGATTCTTAGGAGGTGGGGGACTTGCCTGCCGTTACCTCTATGACCTCATCTCCCCCTCCACCGACCCCTTGGGCCCCGATAACATCCTCTTCTTCACCACCGGACCATTGGTGGGGACGAGGGCTCCTTCCTGTGGCCGCTACACCGCTTGCTTCCTTTCCCCGCTTACAGGAATATGGGGTGAAAGCAATGCTGGCGGATTCTTCGGCCCGGAGATGCGCTTCGCCGGCTATGATGGAATCCTAATCCGCGGCCGTTCACCCGAACCAGTTTACCTCTGGATTAACGATGGGAAAGTGGAAGTGAGGCCTGCTTCCCACCTCTGGGGATTGGACACATATAGGGTTCAAGAAGCCATAAAAGAAGAAATCGGGGAGCCAAGAGCCAAGATAGCTTGCATCGGCCCGGCCGGGGAAAAACTGGTGAAAATGGCCGCCATAATCAACGATAACGCCAGAGCAGCGGCCCGTGGCGGTCCAGGGGCAGTCATGGGCTCAAAGAACCTGAAAGCCATCGCCGTAAAGGGCTCGGGAACCATCCCCCTCCACAACGAGGCAGCTTTTAACGAAGTAGCCAGGGAAGCCAGGGATTGGGTCCGAGAAGACTTCACCGCCCAACTCTTCCACTCTGGGGGCACGGCCTTCTGGATGGACCTGGGCCACGAGTTCGGCGATGTCCCGATAAAATACTTCACCAAAGGCTATTTTGAAGGGACCGGCAAACTCAGCGGGGCCACCATGGCCGAAACCATCCTGGTCAAGACCAGCGCCTGCTACGGCTGCCCCATCGCTTGTGGTCGGGTCATTGAAGTGAAAGAAGGCCAATACAAGCTCCCGGTCACAGAAGGCCCCGAATACGAAACCCTCTGCTCACTCGGAACCCTATTGATGGTTGACAACTTGGCCGCCGTATCCTATGCCAACCACCTCTGCAACTCCCTCGGGCTTGACACAATTTCCGTTGGTGTAACCATAGCCTTTGCCTATTACCTTTTTGACCGTGGGGTCGTAAGCGAAAGGGAAGTGGGCTTTGCCCTCAAGTGGGGTGACCCGGAGGGGGCGATCAGGCTTATAGAGCTCATCTCTCGGAAAGAAGGCTTTGGGGCAATCCTGGCCGAAGGGGTAAGGTCGGTTGGGGAGCGCTTTGGGCTTCCTGAAGAAGCGGCTCACGTTAAGGGGCTGGAAGTCCCGATGCACGAACCGCGGGCTTTCTTCGGGAGTGCCCTGGCCTACGCCACATCGCCTCGTGGGGCCTGCCACATGCAGGGTGACCCCTACGCTGTGGACTCTGGGAGCGCCATCCCTGAAATCGGGATAATTCCTGGGGACCGCTTCAGCGCGGAGGATAAGGCTTGGATGGTAGCTCGCATCCAGGACTGGCGTGCCCTCTACAACTCCATGATAATGTGCCAATTCTGCAGCCCCGGTCCGGAAAGGATTGCCAAGCTCCTGAGGGAAGCCACAGGGTGGGATATAGGAATTGAGGAGCTTGTAAAGATAGGCAGGGACATCTTTGACCTCAAGCGGGCATTCAATGTGAAGATGGGGGTAAAACGCCAGGACGATCACCTCCCCTCTTTGCTCCTCCGTCCTCTTCCCGATGGAGGGGCTCAAGGGGCCGTTCCCGACATGGAAAAACTCCTTGCGGATTACTATGCAGTCCGGGATTGGACCGAAGAAGGCACCCTCAAGCCCGAAAGGATGCGTGAACTGGGGCTGGCTTAAGGCCAATCTCCGCTCGGGAGAGAGACCAGGGGAGAGATTAACCCCCAGAACGCTGGCGGACCCTAAGCCCACGGGGGTGGGCAAATGGGGGGTCCAGGGGGCGCAAGCCCCCTGGCAGGGGGTGTGGGGGATGTGCCCCCAAAACAAAAAGAGGGGGCGAGCCGCCCGCATTATCAACCCCGCCACGAGTGGGGCCCCAAAACGCTGGCGGACCCTAAGCCAACGAGGGTGGGATAATTTTCCTAAAATTACCCCCAAGCCTTCGGCTGGATAAAAAGAAAGCGTCGGCGAAAGCCAACGCCTGCCAAGAAAACTGATTTAAACCCTTGCCAGAAGAAAAAAGCTGTGCTAAAATTAGGCCATAGAATCGGGTTGGGGGGAAGAAATGCCGATATACGAATACAGGTGTGGGAATTGCGGCAAGACCTTTGAAATTTTGCGGCCTATAAGCAAAGCCGATGAACCCGCCAGTTGCCCTTACTGCGGTAGCACTGAAACCGAAAAAGCCATTTCCCTCTTTGCAGCCGTAAGCCGTGGTGAGGGTGGCACAACAAGAACCCTGGGAGGTAACCCTTGCTCAGGGTGCACTGCCACTACATGCACAACATGCTCCCGCTAAAAAGCCCGGTTTCCTCCAAGGGAGCCGGGTTTTTTAATCCGGTAGTCACTCCTTTAAGTAATGGATGAGTGGTTATGCTAACTTTACAATGCCAACTGCGCTTTGAGTGCCAAAAGGACCAAGAAGCAGTTTTTCAGCTCATGCACCGCTTCTCCTCCGCTATGCGCTTCGCTTTCCAGCGCTTCCTTGAGGGAAAGGAGGAGAACGAAGTCCTAAAGGAGCTTTCTTCGCTCTTCAACCTCAACTCCCGCTACGCCTACGGCGCATTGGTAAAGGCTAAGATGACCATTGCCTCCCAGAAGGAGCTTGGCCAGAGCCCGAAGAAGGTGGTCTTCGGAGGGAGAAAGCTCTTTGAGGAGCTTGCCAGAAAGCACCTTTCCGGGAAGCGAAGGGATGAGCTTCTCAAGAAGTGGAGGGAGAGAAGGCAAGGCTTGCTTTTCGCCGTGGGCCAGAAGCACGCAAAAGGCAACAAGAACCTGAGGCTGGTCTGGGTTGATGGCCACCTTTTCCTTCGCATCAACGTTGGGGAAAGGGAATGGGTTTATGCCAAGGTAATCCGAAAAGTGAAACGGGATAGGGATAAGTGGAAGGTGCTTTTAGGACGCCTAATGAGGGCGGAAGCTACAGGGGATTGGTTCCCCTACACTGTCACCTTGCGCCGGAAGGAAGGCAAGCTCTATGCCTTCATCTCCTTTGAGGAGGAGCTACCTCCGGTTTCAATCACCAAAGCTCAAGGAGTAATAGGGCTTGACCTCAATGCCGTTCCGCAGCATGTGGCCTGGGCGGAAGCTTCCTCGGATGGGAACTTGGTCTCCCATGGGGCCGTGCCCATCCCCGACCTTTCTGGGAAGCCCAAGAAAGTGCGAGATTACATTCTCTGGCTTACGGCCTGGCAGGTAGTTCGCCTGGCCAAGGAGAAAAGGAAGGCCATTGCTTTGGAGCGCCTTAAGCGTATGCCTAAAGGAGAGCGTGGGGATGGGAAGCCAGCCCTTAGGCGTAAGCTTGGAAATTGGGCCTACCGGAGCCTGAGGGAAAAGATTAAGGTTCTGGCCTTGCGGGAAGGGATTGAAGTTGTGGAAGTGAGCCCGGCTTACACTTCGGTCATAGGGGCATTGAAGTATGCTCCGCAGCACCTACTGGACAAGGACCGGGCAGCGGCTTTGGTGATTGCCAGGCGTGCCCTGGGGTTTGAAGAGAAGATGCCCAAGCATTACGAACGCTTATTAGGTGACGGAGAATTCCTTGGCTACGCTGTTTCCTATTGGGAAGAGAAGGTTGAAGAGCTGAGGGCGAGGAAGAGGGAAGAGAGGAACAAGTGGAAGAGGAATGCGGTTCGGGGGAGTTTGGAGAAAGCTAAAAAGTCCCTCCAGCTTCTTAGGGAAAGTGTGGGTGGCGAGCCGGCTTCCCAAGAGACGGCCAACCGATGGAAGGAGCCGGTGAGGGGCGGGCCTTTGGGCCCGCAAAAAGCTTGGCAAGTCGCCTATGTAGCCCTCACTGAGCCTCTCCTTGGGAGGTCTCTTAGGGACCTCTCTCCCCTGAGGCCGGTTTTAGTCTTGGGGGATTGGGAGAGGCCGGCGAGAAGGTTAGCTCCTGACCTGGTCCAGGGGCGGGATTATCAACACTATAGGGGATGACCAGGTTTAATCCTCAAGGAGGAGGAAAACAATGGCTGAGAAGATGAGAGCTCTCCTCAAAAAGAAGCCAGGCCCTGGCTTGGAAATGGATTTGGTCGATATACCCCATCCCGGCCCGAACGAAATCCTGGTAAAGGTGCGGGCTACATCCATCTGTGGAACCGATGTGCACATATACAAGTGGGATGCCTGGGCTCAAAGCCGCATAAAACCACCTCTAATCATAGGCCATGAGTTCTGCGGAGAAGTGGTGGAAGTAGGGAAAGAAGTCAAAAGCATCAAAGTAGGAGATTTCATCTCCGCCGAAAGCCACATCCCCGATTACACCTGCCCGGTCTGCCGCAAGGGACAACCCCACATCTGCCAAAACCTCAAAATCCTCGGAGTTGATACCAACGGCTCCTTCGCCGAATACGTGGTTATACCCGAAATATGCGCCTGGAAGAGTGACCCTAACCTGGACCCAGCCATAGCTTCCATCCAGGAGCCTCTGGGGAATGCCGTTTACGCCGTTCTGGCTGAGCCGATTTCAGGTAAAACGGTGGCAGTTTTTGGCGATGGGCCAGCAGGGAACAATGCTGTAGCAGTGGCTAAGGCGGCGGGAGCAGGCACAATCTTCCAAATAGGTAAGCACCGCTCTCGCCTGGAAATTGGCCGGAAGATGGGAGCTGATTTCTCCATAAATGTTGCCGAAGGGCAGGACCCAGTTAAAATAATACTGGAAAAGACCGAAGGCGTTGGAGTGGATGTGGTCCTGGAGATGGCCGGAAGCCAGCAGGCTTTGGAGCAAGGATTTGCCGTTTTACGCAAAGGAGGCAGGTTCACCGCTTTCGGTATACCTTCGGATAAGGTCTCTCTGGATTGGGCCAATGCCCTAATCTTCAAAGGGGCCCACGTAATCGGGATAAACGGCCGCCTCATGTGGGAAACTTGGTACCAAATGGCCGAACTGCTTAAATCGGGCAAGCTTGACCCCTCGCCTATAATCACCCACAAAATACCGTTGGACAACTTTGAAGAAGGCTTCCGCTTGCTGACTTCGCCGGAAAGGGACGTGGGGAAAGTGGTAATGTTCCCTTAAGGGGTAGGAGTTATGGCCGTTGAGAGCTTTGCCCAGATGGTTGAGCTGGCCCGCAACAGGGGGCCAAAGCGAGTAGCCGTTGCGGCTGCGCACGACCCGGAAGTCCTCCTTTCTTTTGAAGAAGCCCGCAAAGCCGGCTTGGAAATATCCGGCTATCTGGTCGGGGATGCCCACGCCATTGAAGCCATTGCCAGGCAAGAAGGCATATCCTTGGCCGATTTTGAGGTAATCCACGAACCTGAACCCACTAAAGCGGCCCGAACGGTTGTCCTTCTGGCCAGAGAAGGGAAAGCCGATATCGTGATAAAAGGGCAGCTCAAAACGGCCGAGCTTTTATCCGTAGCCCTCAATAGGGAAATAGGCCTGAGGGATAAAACTTTGATGACCCATGTGGGGATATTTGAGATACCGGGGATGCACAAGCTCATTTACATAAGCGATAGCGGCGTTGTCCCCTACCCCGATGTCTATCAGAAGCTGGAGATAATCCGAAATGCGGTGGAAGTAGCTCATCGCTTTGGGTTAGAGATGCCCAAAGTGGCCATATTGGCCGCTACCGAGGCTGTTCACCCCAAAATCCCAGCTTCCATTGATGCCTTAGCTTTGGCCAAAATGGCTGAGCAGGGCTGGATAGAAGGGGCCATCGTTGATGGCCCAATGGCTTTGGATACGGCAATTTCGGAGTATTCAGCCAGGGTTAAAGGGATAAAATCCCCCGTGGCCGGCCAGGCCGATATCCTCATCGTCCCCAATGTAGAGGCGGGCAACATCATGGCTAAGGGAATCCTATACTTCGCCCGGGCCAGGATGGCCGGCCACGTTGTGGGGGCAAAAGTCCCAATCCTCATAAATTCCAGAGCCGACGAAGCCGAAACTCGCTTCCTATCCTTAGCTATGGCCATTTACCTCAGCACCGAGCCCGCAACCCAATCCAAGTAACCCTTGTATCCGGCCTTTATCGGTAGGGCTATGATTTCGGGCACGGTGTAGGAGTGAAGTTCCTTCACTTTGGCCTCTAAGGCGGGGAAAGCAGAGGCGGTGGTTTTGGCTATCATTAAAGCTTCTTTATCTTCCTGAAGCTTCCCCTCCCACCAGTAGAAAGAGAAAACCTGGGGCACGATGTTGACGCAGGCGGCAAGCTTTTCTTCAACAAGAGCACGGGCAATCTTAATGGCTTCGTCAACAGAGCTTGTGGTTATGAAAACGACGATGAACTCCCCTTCCATGGCCTTCACCTCAGCTTGCTTTCTTGACCACAACCCTGTCTAAGTCGTTCACTACGGTAGTGTTGGGGAAAATTGCTGCGGCCTCTTCCAGGACTTCGTTTGAGTTGTAGCGCCTGGATATGTGGATGAGGTAAAGGTGTTGGACCTCTGCTTCCAGGGCTAAGCGCGCGGCTTGAGCGGCAGTTATGTGGCCATACTGTCGGGCCAGCTCTTTTTCCGACTCAAGGTATGTAGCTTCTATCACCAAAGCATCGGCTTTGTAGGCGGCTTCGGCGAGGTTGCGGGTTGAAGAGGCATCCCCCACAAAGACCAATTTCGCTCCGGGGACAGGAGGCCCCAAGACTTCATCGGGGGTAACGGTTCGGCCGTTGGGCAAGGTTATTGATTCCCCTTGGACGAGGCGACGCCTCTCAGGGCCGGCAGGTACTCCGAGGGCTTCGGCTTTTTCCACAAGGAATGGACGCTTAGGCTTCTCTTCAAAGATGAATCCAAAGGAATCGGCTCCTTTGTGGATTACCCTGAAGGCCCTGAGGGTGAACTTTTCATCCTCCATGATAACCCCCGGCCCGATTTCGTGGTAGACGATGTTTATGGGGGGGATTTCGTCCATGAAGACCACTTTCATAAGGAGTTTTACCCGGCGGAGGGCCATTTTTCCCGCGTATATCTCAACCTCGTTTATTGCTTCCCAACGGGCGAAAGTTGATATCAGCCCTCCAAGGCCGAGGATGTGGTCAAGGTGGCCGTGAGTTAGGAGGATTTTGTTCAAGCGCCGGAAGCCAAGCCCGCTCTTCAGGATTTGCCTTTGGGTCCCCTCCCCGCAATCAATCAGGAAGCGGTGCTGGTTGTAAATGACAACCGCCGCCGGCAAATTCCTCTGCACTGAGGGAGCCGAGGCCGAGGTCCCCAAGAAGACGATTTCAAACATCCCTTTACCTCTGAACTTGCGGGAGCATTATGGTGAAAATGGCTTGATATTCCTCCACTAAGGCCAAAGGCTCTCCGCTCTTCCCTCCTACGGCGTAAATTTTATTGCCAATGGCTACAACCCCCAAATTCCTCCACTCCCCTAAGATTGGGCTATCAAAGGGCGTCCAGAGGTCGGCTTTGGGATCGTACCGCTCATTGTGGGCCAAGTAGTTCTTCCACCCCCCTCCTACAGCGTATATCCAGGGGCCGATGGAGCTCATCCCGAACCCAGCCCTGCCCAGAATCATAGGGGAACGCTTCTGCCAAAGCTTCTTTTGGGGGTCAAACTCCTCCACTTCCCTCAATTCCCGTGAGCCATTGATTCCTCCGGCAACGTAGATGCGGTCATTTAGGACAGCGGCAGCAGCAAAGGCCCTCGGGGTAGGCATAGGCGGTAGCTCTTGCCAACTATCGGCTTCGGGGTCGTATAGGAAAGCTTTATTTATGGCCCTTTTCCCATCCCATCCGCCGAATAGGTAAATTTTCCCCTGGTAAGAGGCGATGGCGTAGCCACATAGAGGCATGGGAAGCGAAGCCCCCCTTGTCCAGGCATCCCCAGCAGGGTCGTATATTTCCAATGCATCGGTTAAAGTGCCATCGGGGGTATAGCCGCCTGGGATGTAGATTTTGCCCCCCAAGGATGCAGCGGCGATGTTGCTTACCGGGATAGGCTTAGGAGCTTTTTCCTCCCACCTATTTTGGCCGGGGTAGTAAGCCAGGACTTTCCCGTCAACGTTTCCGGCCACTTCCCCTCCGATGATGATTATCGCTCCTTCCCAGGAGCTTACGGCCATCCTGGTGCGTGGGGAGGGGAGGAAGCTTTTGAGGAGCCAGCGGCCCGAAGCCATCATAGCTGCAGGGCGGGAAGGGGAGGTAACGTCGGCCAGGAAAGAGGAGGAGCCTCTGGCTTGGATTGGCGAAATCCAAGGCATGGCTACCAGTATGGAGGCAAGGAGCAACGCGCTGAGCAGGAAGGCTTTCTTCCACAGGGGCAGAGGGGCAACCCGGGTTTCCGGGGGCTTGAGGCTTACTTCCCCAACTTCAATCCACCCCTCTTTTATGGCCAACGTAACGGCCTCGGTTCGGGATTGGACCCCCAGCTTTTCAAAGATGTTGCGGAGGTGGACTTTAACGGTGTTGGTGCTTATGTACAGTTTGCTGGCTATCTGCTCGTTAGTGGCTCCCAAAGCGGCCATTTTCAGGATTTCCAGCTCCCTTTGGCTTAGGGGGCACTTTTCCATAGTCCACCTCTGGAAGACTCCGCTTACTTTTTAAGTTTACCTCAGAGCTTACGAAGTGCGCAAATGCTAATAATTCGCCGGTATGTTCGTTCCCTCTTCTCGCTCACGTGGGTGGTCTTAAGCGATTTCCTATCCCAGTTGGGCTGGGGGTTAAGTCGCAAGGGGGTACGGATTTTGCCTTGTGAGCTAAAAATTAAATTCGGGGGCCAGGATTCGAACCTGGACCGAGGGATCCAAAGTCCCTTGTCCTGCCCATTAGACGACCCCCGAATGCACTTTTATTATAGCATCAATCGGCGAAGGAAGCAAGAGCTTAGAGCACTTGCGCCACTTTCCCCCCTCGTTGGGGGGGGCAGGCTTATGAGCTATGCACCTCGGAAATTGACGGGATGGGTTTGGCATGATAAAATGGAAAAAATCTTAAGGAGGGGAAAAATGGGTCAGGTTTATGTCTCCAATCATCCGCTGGTCCAGCACAAGCTGACCATATTGAGGGACATAAACACTGAGCCGAAGCGCTTCCGGGAGCTTCTTAGGGAAATAACTTGGCTCCTCCTCTATGAAGCCACCAGGGACCTCGCAGTGGAAGAGAAGCAAGTGACCACCCCCTTAGGGACAGCGGTTGGGGTCCAGCTTACCGAAGATATAGCCTTCTGCCCCATCTTGAGGGCCGGCCTCGGCATGATAGAGCCGGCTTTGGAATTAATCCCAGGAGCTCAGGTCTGGCACATAGGGATTTATCGGGACCACAAGACCCTCAAGCCCATTGAGTATTACACAAGCCTTCCGAAGAAAGCCACTGCCCAGGTGGCCATAATCCTGGACCCGATGTTAGCCACAGGGGGGTCGGCTGTGATGGCCGGCACTCTCCTCAAGGGCATTGGGGTCCCGAGGATAAAATTTGTGGGGATAATAGCGGCTCCGGAAGGGTTAGAAAAGCTTCGCAATTCCCATCCGGACATAGACGTCTTTGTGGCGGCGGTGGACAAATACCTCACCCCCGAACCTCAGAAGCCGGGGGACCCGCCGGCCGGGTACATCGTTCCAGGCCTTGGTGATGCCGGAGACCGCCAGTTCGGCACAAGCTAAGGCCTTAAGAAGGAGGGAGGCCGATTAGCTTAAGGGATTGGTATTCCGGTCTTTCTCATTCACAGAGGCTTACTTATGGCTTCCTTTTAGCCATAATCTTAGCCACTTTGCCATGCTACTGCCTTGGGTTCTTGGCCTTGGCCTTCGCTCCACCGCGTAAGCCCATATCCACCCCCATAATATGGCCTTCTCCTATCCCTACCTTCACCCCTACCTCCACCTCCAGCCCTACCCCCACTTTTACCCTAATCCCAACCCCTACTCAGCGGCCTCCCTTCCCTACCTTTACCCCTACGAAAACTGCTACCCCAACCTTTACCCCAACTCAGACTTTCACCCCCACTCCTACCGAAACCATCACCCCAACCCTTACACCCACTCCAACCGGAACTTTTACCCCCACCCCTACCGAGACCTTCACCCCTACGCCTACCGAGACGTTAACCCCTACTCCTACTGAAACCTTCACGCCTACCCCTACCGAGACTTTTACCCCGGCCCCTCCAGAAACCCTTACCCCCTCTCCTACCGCAACTTCTACCGGGCTCAAGCCATAAAGATTACTCCTGGCTCTATTGCTTGTCAGTAGCTGGGATAATGCAGAGCTGCGCCAAGGCGCGGGAAAATTAACGGGCAAGCGACAAATAAAAAGGGAGATTAGCGCAAAGCCGCGGTTTACACTCTGGAACATACCTTGACAAAAAGGGTAAAATCTGCTATAGTAAAACGTGGGAGGGCTGAAACAATGGCCTCACGATTTTGCTTTTTTGCTTTTGCTCTGGTTTTGCTTGCGCTGGCCATAACCCCCCTCAACAGTGCAGAGGTGTTCGCTGGGTTCACTCCCACCTTTACTCCAACCCCAACTTTTACCCCTGTCCCACCTACGCCTACCCCTGTCCCACCCCCACCTGCGCCCACGCCCTTGCCTCCTACCCCAACCCCGACCCTTGCTCCTCTGCTTCCCGTTACCGGAGGCTCCTTTGGTTTTGCCCACGGCTTGATAATCTTTTCAGGTCTAATCGCTTTTGTGGCAGGAATTTTGGGCCTTTTGAGGAGAAATTTTAGGGCATAAAAAGCCAAGGGGGTAGATTATGGCTCTGCTCTTATTGCCTTTAGTCTTTTCGTTTGGAAGTTTTGCCGCGCTGGCCTTTGCCCTTCGCTTCTATCGGCATGATAGGAAAGCTTTAACTCGCCGGAAGCAAAAGTTTGAAGTCCCCTTGCGTTTTGAATTCAATTCCATCCCGAACCTTATCGCTTTAATCTCCCTGTTTACCTCCTTTCTGCCCGCTCCTTCCTTGCCTGCACAAGCTTCTCAGCCGCTTGATGAATCTTTGCCTTCTTATCCTGCAAACATCACTCCTACCCCGAAAACTTGTTCCAACTTCTGCCCTCTCCCCAACAACCTTTTGAGCGATGAAAGCCATCACTCAATCACAAGTATCACCGTCACCGGTCCATCCGCGCCGATAAACAACTGCGACGTGGTCACCTTCACCATCGTCGCTGTTAACGATACCGTCACCACCACCAATGTCATCATCACCAGCACGATGCCCGCTGGCTTTGAGCCCACCGAGCCGGTGGTCTTCAAAGTCGACACCGTTGAGCCCGGCGAAGTCATCACCCGCTATGCCGTCTTCTCCGCCACCTGCTCCGCTGTCTCCGGACAGAACGTGGTCACCCTCACCCAGGATGGTGGCCCCACAATTGTCAAGTACACCGATTTTGTGGTCAACCCCGGCGCCATCACCGTCCGCAAGGAGCCGGCTGTTATCAAAGCCGCGCCCGATGAAGTGGTCACCTGGACCGTCTACATTGAGAACACCGGCTACGGCAATGTCTACAACGTCCGGGTGACTGACACGCTGGGGAGCGGCCTCCAGTACGTCTCTGGCCTCACCTCTGCCTACGTCATCTCCATCCCCGTCGGCGGGGTAGTCACCTTCCCCATCGCCGCCCGCGTCGTCGGCTGCTCAAACCTGGAGAACGTGGTCACCGCCACCTGGGGCTGCAACGGCCAGATGTGCCTGACCCCTCAGACGGCCAAAGGGGCGGTGGACCTGGAGATGCGTAACCCTGTCCTGAAGTTCTCTCTGCCCGCTTTCAATGTCACGTATTGCGACGGCTACGGCGTCTTCACCATCCCCATCACCAACACCGGCGACGGCACGGCCTACTCCGGGACGCTGGCGGTGGACCTCTCGCCCTTCAATGTGAGCGTCGCCCCGCCTGCTTCCTACTCCTCCGGCGCATTCTATCTGCCGCCTATCCCGCCCGGCCAGACCTACAACCTGGTCTTCACCCTGACCCTCCCCTCCGCAGTCTGCACGATGCCCCGCAGCGGCACCTTCAACTTTGACCTGACCTACTATGACCGCTGCGGCGACCTGTATACCGAACTCCCCCAGTCCGCCTCCTGGAATCTGGTGAACGCGCCGGGTCAGTTGAGCGTGAGCAAGTCCATGCCCCGCGAAGTCTATCGGGGCGAGAACGTCGCCGCCACGATTACGGTGAACGCCAGCGGCATCAGCGGCACGGTCGTTGTCACCGACCAGGTGCCGGCGGGATGGAGCGTGGTGAACGCCGCCGGGGGCAATGTTTTCACCGTGGGCGGCGTCACCTACATCACCTGGACGCTGACCGGCACCGCGACCCTCAACCCGGTCTTCGCCACCCCCGATGCTGCCACCGGCTGCGCCTACTGCGGCACCGCCGCCACCAACATCGTCACCGCTACCGCCTCCGACTGCCAGAACTGCCTCCAGGCCGCCACCGACCAGGCCACAACCTACATTCAGTGCCACGAGCCGGTGGCCACGACCTCCAAGCAGGTCTCCGGTCCCGCCGAGACCTGCACCGACCCGGCCTATACCTACACCAACACCTACCATTTTGCTGGGACCTTCATAGTGACTCCGACCTGGCAGGGGATGGTCTTCACCGAGACGCTCCCCTATCAGACCTACGTCACGGGCAGCGCATCGGTCTGGATGAGCGATGGCTCTATTACCTGCACCGCCGCGTTCTCTGCAGATGTGGTGGGCGGAAGGCTGGTCATCTCCAACATCTCCCCCACCTGCCCTATCACCGTCCCCGGCGCCACGATGTGGATTTCCTACCAGACGGCGGTGGGCGAACCGGCCCGCTGCTCCGACTTTGAGTGGTACGACTGGTCTTATCTGAACCTGGGGGTGACGGGCAACGCCGAATGCGCCGCCGACGGCGTGATTGAAGAGGGCGTCTTCGTGCAGACCCTGGCCCCGGCGATGAGCCTGAGCCTCTCCGGTCTGCCGCCCAACGTCTCCTCCTGCGGGGTCTACACGGTGACCCTGACGGCTCAGCGCAGTTCCTCCGTCCCGGCCTATGATGTTGTTGTGGATGTGCCCACGTCCACGTATGCTGTTTTAGACGTCCTTGGCTTCTCCGGCGCCACGCCGATCTACACCGAAACGGACTCCCTCGGCTACCACTGGTATTACTCGGATACTTTTGCCACCGCCACCACCGGCACAGTCCAGTTGCGGGTGCAATTGCGCTGCGGGAGCGGCACCGCGCCCTTCCAGGGCACGCTCCACTACGACAACCGCTGCGCCGACGACTCGACCTACCAGAAGCAGTGCAGCACTGGCGGCACGCTGGGCTCGCCGCCCGTGGTCCAGCCTCTGCCTATCATGACCAAGTTCCCCGAAGTCATCTACGCCCACGGGGACGTGGTCACCTGGACGCTCATCGCCTACAACTCCGGCGCCGGCCCGGCCTACAGCGTCGTCCTCACCGACCTCCTGGGCAGCGGTCTGCGCTACGAGGATTCGTCCATCACTTCCACCCAGGGCTCCGTGGCCGGGGTGACCCCCATCACCTCCTCCAACCTGGTCACCTGGAACTTGCCGGTTATCCAGCCCAAGGAAAAGGTCACCATCCAGTACGTCGCCGAGATTATCGGCTGTGCGGACCTGACCAACCGCTTTGCCGGTGTGCAGGGATGCCTGGGCCAGACCTGCCAATCGGGTGGGCCGGTGTTTTCCCGTGTGGAAATTCCGCCCGCCATCCTCCTCAACACCAACCAGGCGGTGACGCCCATTGACACCTGCTACACTCGCACCGTCACGGTAACGGTGAAGAACGCCGGTCTCCTCAGCGTCTACTCCGCCACCCTCACCGAGACCCTGCCGACGGGCCTGTCCTATGTGACAAACACCACCCAGGTGAGCACCGACACGGTGAACTGGCAGGCCGGGCCGAACCCAACCATCAGCGGGCAGGACCTCATCTGGGGCCCGGAGAGCGGTGAGCCGCTCAATACGCTCCTTTCCCGCATCCGCCCCGGCGAGACGGTCTACCTGCGCTACGACGTCTACGCCTCCTGCCCGTTTGCGGGCGGGCAACTGCGCATCCAGACCGGCTACCGGGATACCTGCGGGACTCCTTACCTCACCGAGGCGTCCTACTTCATTATGCCGGTCCGCACGGCGAACCTTTCCATCGTGAAGGTGGGGGAGAACCTGAGCCGGACCTCTCCGTCTCCTGAGATGATTTACGCCGAGCCGGGGGAGACGGTAGTCTTTACCATCACCGTCTCCAACCCCGGCAGCGCCGCCCCGGCCCACGAGGTAGTGGTGACCGATACCCTGCCAGGCAACCTGGTCTTCCAGGGCGCCACCCCCGGCTACACCGGTCCCGCGCCCGGCTCTCTGGGCGGGGTGGTCACCTGGACCTTTGACATCATCACGCCGGCCACGTCCGTCGTCCTGACCGTCACCACTGTGGTCAGTCAGCCGGAAGGGTGTACGGTCACCGACACCGTCAACGCCGCCGAGGTCTCCTGGGGTTGCCCCGACGGCTGCCGCCAGAGCGCCCGCTCCGACCGGGTCATCCTGCGCACCCGGCCGGTCTATCAGCCCCCTGTCATCCAGACCGACATCCCACCCGCCACTCTCCACCAGTGCGGCGGCCAAATCACCGTCACGCTGAACAACCAGGGTCCGCCCGCCTACAACGTGACCCTCACCGACACCCTGCCCTCCGGCTATGCCTACAGCGGGACGGTCGGGGCCAGCACGCCACCCTCCGGTACGGTGGACC
>JAPWUT010000035.1 GCA_028275425.1 Anaerolineae bacterium
GCCGGCGAACCCCAAGCCAACGGGGGTGGGTAAGGGGGTCCAGGGGGCGAAGCCCCCTGGCGGGGGGTGTGGGGGGTGTCCCCCCACAAAACCAAAAAAGAGGGGGCGAATTGCCCACATTAGCCACCCAGCCACGAGTGGGGCCCAAAACGCCGGCAAACCCTAAGCCAACGGGGGTGGGAAACGGGGGGTCCAGGGGGGCGCAAGCCCCCATGGCAGGGGGCTCGGGGGATGTGCCCCCGCCTTTCCTTTGCTTCACCACCCCCTTTGTGTTAAAATAAAACCCAAAGTATGGCCATGCTTGACGTGGGAGTGGTTATCGTAAACTACAATACAAGAGACCTCCTCAGGGATTGCTTGGCTTCGCTCCTGGAAAGCCGAGGGGTCTCATTCAGAGTATGCGTGGTTGACAACGGTTCCGGAGATGGAAGTGCAGACATGGTCAAAAAAGAATTTCCCGAAGTCCTCTTAATCACCAGCCCCTTCAACGGCGGATACGCCTACGCCAATAACTTGGGCCTTAAAGCCCTCGGCTTCAACCCAGGCTCTATCTCCGAGGACACTGCCCGCTATGCCCTCCTACTGAACCCAGATACCATTGTCCCCCCAGAAGCCCTGGCCAAAATGGTCCAATTCATGGATTCCCATCCCCAAGCGGGAATCGCCGGCCCTAAGCTAATCCGGCAGGATGGGAGCCTGGACCTTGCCTGCCGCCGTTCTTTCCCCACTCCTGAAGTGGCATTCTACAGGATGATAGGCCTAAGTAAACTCTTCCCACGCCATCCCCGCTTCGCCCGCTACAACCTCACCTACCTTGACCCAGATAAAACCGCCGAGGTGGACTCGGTGGTGGGGGCCTTCATGATGGTGCGTAGGGAAGCCATCGCCGATGCCGGCCTCCTGGACGAATCCTTCTTCCTTTACGGGGAAGACTTGGATTGGGCTTTGAGGATAAAAAAGGCCGGATGGAAAGTCTACTACTACCCCGAAGTCACCGTCCTACATTACAAAAGGGTTTCAAGCCAAAAGAACCCCAGGGCAAGGGATGAATTCTTCAGAGCAATGCTCATCTTTTACCGCAAACACTACGCTTCCCAAACGCCCTGGTGGCTGGATAAATTAGTTAAAGCGGGGATTTACCTGTGGTGGGGGATAAGCAAAGTCTTGTGAAAAACCCAAACCTTCTCTTTCGCCTTAGTCTGGCAGTTCTGGATGCCATCCTCATAGCCTTGGCTTTCTACCTGGGCTATAGGCTTCGCCTGCTTTCCGCACACCAAAACTTGCCATACACTTTCACCCCTTACTTGGGAATGGCTGTAATCTACGTCCTCACCATGCTTACAACCTTCTTCTTCGCTCGCCTATACCATCGTCACAGAACCTTTTCCCACATAGACGAGTTCTCCAAAATCACCGCAGCTTCCTCCATCGGAACCCTTATCGCCATAGCCTTCTTCTCCCTCATCTTCAAGAACGAACCCGACTACTCACGCCTGATGATGGTCTACGTCTGGTTGCTAACCATAATCTTCACCTTCATAGGCAGGACCCTCCATGCCCGCTGGCAACGTTCAATGTATGCCAAGGGCATAGGTGCTTCCAAGGTCCTAATCGTGGGGGCGGGGGAAGTTGGGCGCATAATCCTCCAAAAAATAATGCGCTCCCCTGGCCTGGGCTACAAAGTAGTGGGTTTTGTTGATGACAACGTAAACGGCCAAATCATGGGCGTTCCAGTTCTGGGAAAGGTGAGTGATTTGCCCTCCATCTTAGCCAGAGAAGCAGTGGACGAAGTCATAATCGCCATGCCTGAAGCTGACCACTCCCAGATACTCTCCGTAATCGGGATGTGCGACCGCAGTTCGGTTGCTATAAAGGTCTTCCCCGATGTCTTCCAGATAATAGCCTCGGAAGTAAGCATAGGCGATTTGGACGGCCTCCCCCTGATTACCATCAGAGATATGGCTATGAGGGGGTGGAAGCTGACTTTGAAAAGGGCAATGGACGTAATAGGGGCATCTATTGCCCTAATTCTCCTTTCCCCTCTGATGCTCCTAATAGCCATCCTCATAAAACTTGACTCGCCCGGACCAGTATTTTACGTCCAAGAGAGGATGGGGCTTGATGCCAAGCCTTTCCCCATGCTCAAGTTTCGCTCCATGCGTCAGGATGCCGATGCCAACGGCCCCGGCTGGACTACGCCCGACGACCCGAGGCGCACAAGGCTCGGAGCTATCCTGAGGCGCTATTCTTTGGATGAACTCCCGCAGTTCATAAATGTCCTGCTTGGGCACATGAGCTTGGTAGGACCAAGGCCTGAACAACCATACTACGTGGAGCAGTTCCGCAAAAGCATTCCTCGCTACATGGAACGCCACAGGGAAAAAGCCGGGATAACTGGCTGGGCTCAAATCCACGGCCTAAGAGGCGATACCTCCATCGCCGAAAGGACCAAATACGACCTCTGGTACATTGAGAACTGGTCCCTATGGCTTGACATAAAGATAATCATCAAAACCCTTGTCCGCATCTTCTCCGACAGGAGCGCGTATTGATGTCTTCCAGTTACCGAAAAGGCGAGCATTTGCGCATTGCTTTGGAAAAAAACGTGGGCTTCAGGACCTTAACAACAGGCTTTGAGAAATACCGCTTCCTCCACTGTGCCCTCCCGGAGCTTGACCTATCAGAAGTTGACACCTCAACTGTGTTCTTGGGCAAGATGCTCAAGGCCCCTTTCCTCATATCTCCGATGACCGGGGGCACGGAGGAAGCGGGGAGGGTGAATCGCAACCTGGCCCTTGTGGCTCAAGAGCTCGGTTGGGCGATGGGTGTCGGTTCCCAAAGGGCGGCCTTTGAGGACCCATCCTTAGCTTCAACCTACAAAGTGCGCGATATCGCCCCCGATATCCTGCTTTTCGCCAACTTAGGGGCCGTTCAGCTCAACTACGGCTACGGAGTGGATGAGTGCCGAAGAGCTGTGGAGATGATACAGGCCGATGCCCTCATCTTACACCTTAACCCATTGCAAGAAGCCCTTCAGCCCGAAGGAAATGCCAACTTTTCCGGACTCTTAGCCAAAATTGAAAAGGTTTGCGCCAGCTTAGAAGTCCCGGTAATAGTAAAAGAAGTGGGGTGGGGGATAAGCCCTGAGGTGGCTTTAAAACTGAAAGAGGCCGGGGTAGCAGCAATTGATGTAGCCGGTGCCGGTGGAACTTGCTGGAGCTTGATTGAAATGCACCGCATCGGGCGCGAAAGCCTCAGGAACGTAGCCGAAGCCTTCTCCGACTGGGGAATACCGACGGCCGAAGCCGTTAGAAACATCCGCCAGGTCTTGCCCGATTTCCCCCTAATCGCCAGTGGAGGGATAAGGACAGGGATTGAAGCAGCCAAAGCCATAGCTCTGGGAGCTGACTTGGTGGGGATAGGGGCTCCGTTCCTGAAGCCAGCTCTCCTATCCCCCGAAGCCGTCCGGGAAAAAGCTGAGGAAATCCTCACTGCCTTTCGCATTGCCATGTTCTGCGTTGGGGCGGGAAGCATAAAAGCCTTGAAACAAAAACCATTGGTAGGAGGTTGAAATTGCTTAAGGACCACTACTGCGGACTCTTGCGCAAGGAACACGTTGGCCGTGAGGTAAAACTGGCCGGCTGGGTACACCGCCGCCGCCACCACGGAGGCCTCATCTTCATTGACCTTCGCGATCGGGAAGGGATAGTGCAAGTGGTATTCAACCCGGCTGAGTCCCCCGAAGCTTACCAGGTCGCCGATGAAGCCCGCAGCGAATATGTCCTTTGGGTGAGAGGAATCGTACAGGAAAGGCCGGCGGGGATGGAAAACCCCAATCTGCCCACCGGTGAAGTAGAAGTAATCGCCAAAGAGGCCAAAATCCTCAACCCTTCACGCACCCCGCCTTTCTACATTGACCGGGAAGAAGAAGTAGATGAAGCCCTCCGCCTCCGGTACCGTTACCTTGACCTCCGCCGGCAGAGGATGAAGGAAAACATAATCTTCCGCCACAAAGTGGTTAAATTCATCCGCGATTTTCTGGATGCCAAGGGCTTTGTGGAAATAGAAACGCCAATACTTATCCGCAGCACTCCTGAAGGGGCCAGAGACTACGTAGTGCCAAGCCGGGTCCACCCCGGAAAGTTCTACGCTCTGCCTCAGTCGCCTCAACAGCTAAAGCAAATCCTCATGGTGGCCGGCTTTGAAAAATACTTCCAAATCGCCCGCTGCTTCCGAGACGAAGACCTCAGGGCCGACCGCCAGCCTGAGTTTACCCAGTTGGACCTGGAAATGTCCTTTGTAGACCGCGAAGACATCCTCCAAGTGATTGAGGAATTGCTTACCTCTTTGGTCAAAACCTTGACCAACAAAAGGCTCAAGTTTGAACCGTTCCTCCGCCTTTCCTACAAAGAAGCAATGGAACGCTACGGCTCCGATAAGCCTGACTTGCGCTTTGACCTGCCTCTATTTGACATAACCGAAATAGCGAGGGCGAGCGACTTCGGCGTATTCCGTCAAGTGGCAGAAGAGGGCGGGGTGGTCAAGGGGCTAAAGGTGCCGGGAGGTGCTGGCTTCTCCCGCAAACAGTGGGATGAAATGGCCGTTAGAGCAAAGGGTTTTGGAGCTCAAGGCCTCGTCTGGATGGCTGTAACATCGGAAGGGATAAAATCCTCAGCAGCGCGCTACTTTACTCCTGGTCAATTGGAGGCCATAATATCCCAAGCCGGCGCTTCCCAAGGCGATGGCCTAATCTTCATAGCGGATAAACCGGAAAAAGCTCTGGATGTCATGGAGAAAATGAGGCTTTTCTTAGGGCGCCATTTGGGCCTTGCCAATGAAAATGAGCTGGCCTTCGCCTGGATTTTAGATTTCCCCCTTGTGAAGTGGAACGAAGAGGAAAAGCGCTGGGATCCTGTTCACCACCCGTTCACAGCCCCCCTTGATGAGGACATACCGCTTTTGGACTCGGCCCCAAGCGAGGTCCGGGCCAAGGCTTACGATGTCGTCTGTAATGGCTGGGAAATCGGCGGAGGAAGCATAAGGATTCACAACCGAGACCTCCAGGAAAAAATCTTCAAACTCATAGGCCTCTCGGAAGAGGAAGCTAAGGCTCAGTTCGGGCATCTTCTGGAGGCCTTTGAGTTCGGAGCTCCCCCGCATGGAGGAATAGCCTTGGGAATTGACCGGCTGGTAATGCTCCTGCGGGGCGAAAGTTCCATCCGAGAAGTCATAGCTTTCCCGAAAACCCAGGCCGCTGTGGACCTTCTCTTCTCAGCCCCGGCTCCAATTTCCGAACGTCAGCTGGCCGAACTGCACATAAAAATTATGGAAAAGGAGCAGTGATGGCTGAGGTAATTGTAATAGGTGGTGGACTTGCGGGTTCGGAAGCGGCTTGGCAGTTGGCGGAAAGGGGTTTCAAAGTATACCTATACGAAATGCGCCCCCACAAGCTTACCCCTGCTCATCGCACTGGCTTTTTGGCCGAACTGGTCTGCAGCAATTCCCTCGGCGCGGAACCGATTGATAAGCCCCTCGGCCTACTCAAGGAGGAATTGCGACGCTTGGGCTCACTCATCATTTCCTGCGCCGATAAAACCCGTGTGCCGGCTGGAGGGAGCTTAGCTGTATCCAGGGATGACTTTGCTCGCTTGGTCACGGAGCACATTGAATCCCACCCGAACATCAGGCTCATCAGGGAAGAAGTGACCGAAATCCCCTCTGGGCCTGTTATCATAGCCACGGGGCCTCTTACATCCGATGCCCTCGCTCAGCGCATTCGGGAGCTAATCGGCGAAGAATACCTTTACTTTTACGATGCCATAGCCCCAATTGTGACCTACGAATCCATTGACATGACCAAGGCCTTCCGGGCTTCCCGCTACGGTAGGGGAGGGGAAGATTACATAAATTGCCCAATGACTCGGGAAGAATACTACCGTTTTGTGGATGCGCTTCTACAAGCTGAAACCATTGAGCTACGGGACTTTGAGAAAGAAGACCCCAAGTTCTTTGAGGCCTGCCTTCCGATAGAAGTCATTGCTCGGAGGGGGCGAGAAGCGCTGGCCTTTGGGCCATTGCGCCCGGTCGGCCTTGTGGATCCGAGGACAGGCAAACAGCCATACGCCGTAGTTCAGCTTCGTCAGGATGATGCAGCTGGCACCCTTTACAATTTAGTCGGGTTCCAGACCAACCTCAAGTGGGGAGAACAGGAAAGGGTCTTCAGGCTAATCCCTGGCCTTGAAAAAGCCGAATTTGTAAGGTTTGGGCAGATGCACCGCAATACCTTCATAAACTCTCCGAAGCTTCTCCTTCCTACCCTTCAATTCCGCCAGCGGCTTGACCTTTTCTTTGCCGGTCAGATAACGGGGAGCGAAGGCTATGTAGGCTCCACTGCTACGGGCCTTGTAGCCGGGCTAAACATGGCTCGGATTCTCCGAGGAGAGGAGCCATTAGTCTTCCCCCCGACTACAATGATAGGGGCCTTATGCCGTTACATAACCGATCCCCGGCTCAAAGAATTTCAGCCCATGAAAGCGAACTTTGGCCTGCTTCCTCCCTTGGAAAGGAGGGTAAAGAAGAAGCAAGCTCGGTACATTGCGTATGCCGAGCGTGCTTTGCGTGATTTAGAAGCTTTCATAGCCTCGGAAAACATAGCCCACTCCTGAAACTTACCCGAGGCACCAACTTCTTCCCCAAAGGGGGGCCAGGGGGCAAAGCCCACAGGCGGGGGCCTTGGGGGGTATCCCGTGAACCGGGGGTGGAGGGGGCAAAGCCTCCTCCCGAGGGGCTGTGGGGGTGTCCACCCACGAAACCTTAAAAGGGGGGAAGCCCTTAACCTCTGCAATCCCGCCACGAGTGGGGCCCAAAGCGTTGGCGAACCCTAAGCCCACGAGGGTGGGAAAACGGGGGTGGAGGGGGCGCAGTCCCCTCCCAGATGGTTTGGGGGATGTGCCCCCAAAAACAAAAAGAGGGGGCGAGTTGCCCCCATTAGCAACCCGCCCACGAGTGGGGCCCAAAGCGCTGGCAAACCCTCAGCTCACGAGGGTGGGAAAACGGGGGGTCCAGGGGGCGAAGCCTCCTGGCGGGGGGTCGTGGGGGGTGTCCCCCCATAAATTCAAAAGAAGGGGCGAGCCGCTCCCATCAGCAACCTCGCCACGAGTGGGGCCCAAAGTGCTGGCAAATCCTAAGCAAGCGAGGGTGGGCGAAACCTTAGAAATCTACCCGCAAGGGAGATGAAATGAGATGCCCAATAATTCTGGGGCACATCTTAAGCATAGCCGGCCATTCTTCGCATAGCCAAATTGGCTGGAAACGCTGGCTTTCAGAACTAAGTTTAACTTGGAAAGGCTTGCTCTTTTCGCTCATTTTGGCTATGCGAAGAGTTGCGCCGCTCTCTCTCGTTCTCCTCTCGGCGTGCTCCACGCACGCTTTCTCTGGCTCCAAGGCCTTTAACCACGTCCGCTATCTGCATTCAATCGGCCCACACCCGGTCGGCAGTAGGGCACAGGAACAAGCACGAGATTATATCACCCAAAGCTTGCAAACTAACGGCTGGCAAGTCCAAGTAAACCCCTTCTCCTACCGCGGCATACAGGGTTTCAACATCCTGGCCTTTAAAGGCGACGGGCCCGGAATCTTATTGGGCACACACTATGACACACGCCCCGTATCCGACCGCAATCCGCCCCACTTGCAGCATATGCCAGTCCCCGGCGCTAACGATGGAAACAGCGGCACAGCCGTGCTCCTGGAACTCGCTCGCTGCCTGAAGGAACCGGAAGGTTTCCGCCTATGGCTCGCCTTCTTTGATGCCGAGGACCGAGGTAATATTGAAGGCTGGCCTTTCTCAGTGGGAGCTTATTTCGCCTCCCAACTGAACCTTGACCTCGCCGCCGTAATTGTTGTGGATATGGTCGGAGATGCCAATTTGGAAATTTACCAGGAAGCAAATTCGGACAGAGCCCTAACCGAAAGCATCTGGCGCTTGGCCCAAGAACTTGGCTTATCCAAATACTTCATCCCGCAAGTCAAGTACAGCATCATTGATGACCACTTGCCTTTCGCCTCCAGAGGCATCCCCTCAGCTCTGCTCATTGACTTTGATTACCCCTACTGGCATACTTCAAACGATACGCCAGATAAGGTAAGCCCCAAAAGCTTAGAAATTGTGGGAAGTGTGCTAAAAGCGTGGGTTGAGAAGGAGGGGAAAAGATGGACAGAGAAGAGATAATGGCCATAATAAACGCCGCCCTCAAAGCCGTTGACCCAGCGGAAGCAATCCGCAAGGTGGTCAAAAGGGAAGGCAATAACCTCATTGTCGCCGGAAAAACCTACAACCTTGAGAAGTACCGGCGAGTCATAGTTATAGGTGGAGGAAAAGCAGGAGCACCGATGGCTGCAGCCGTAGAAGGAATACTTGGGGAACGCATCGCCAAAGGTTGGGTCAACGTGAAAGAAGGCTACATCCTTGAGCCAGCACCCACACGCATTACCATAAACCAAGCCGGCCACCCAACCCCGAACGAATCAGGATTGGAAGGGGCAAAGAGAATTTTGGAGCTGGCATCAGAAGCAGGGGAAGATGATTTGGTCATAACCCTGATTTCCGGTGGAGGTTCGGCTCTCATGCCCCTCCCTGCCGAAGGCATAACCCTTGAAGACAAGAAAATTGCTACATCTTTGCTCCTGAGGTGTGGGGCCACCATAAATGAAATCAACGCCTTGCGCAAGCATATTTCAGCCCTGAAAGGAGGACAGCTGGCTAAGGCTGCATACCCGGCTACGGTCATAAGCCTCATCCTTTCAGATGTGATAGGAAGCCCATTGGACACTATCGCTTCCGGCCCAACCGCCCCCGATTCAACCACCTTTTCCGATGCCTGGAAAGTCCTGGAAAAATATGACCTTTTGCCCGAAATGCCACCCAGTATTGTGGAAAGGATTAAGAGGGGAATGGAAGGAGAAATCCCGGAGACCCCTAAGCCTGGCGACCCCATCTTTGAGCGGGTACAGAATGTAATCATAGGCGACAATTACATAGCGGCAACGGCGGCCTTAGAGGAGGCTAAAAGGCTCGGCTTTAACGCCATGCTGCTTACCACGTTCCTTGAAGGGGAAGCAAGGGAGGTGGCAAAAGCTGTCGCCGCACTGGGAAAAGAAGTAGCCTTTAGAGGCATACCAATCCCCCCGCCGGCTTGCTTAATCCTTGGAGGCGAGACCACTGTAACCATAAGGGGTAAGGGCAAAGGGGGAAGGAACCAAGAGCTGGCCTTAGCTGCAGCCATCGCTTTAGAAGGCTGGGAAAGGGTCACCGTAGTTACTCTGGCCACCGATGGGACCGATGGCCCAACTGACGCTGCCGGCGCTATCGTGGACGGAACTACAACCCGAAAAGCTGCCGCACGAGGCCTGTCTCCGCTCGCTTACCTCCAGAACAACGATTCCTACACCTTCTTCCAAGCCCTCGGTGATTTGCTCGTGACAGGCCCCACCAACACCAACGTGAACGATTTAGTGTTTGTATTTGTAAAATAAGCAGCTTAGGGAGGCTGACATGCGCATAATCCTTGATGCTATGGGAGGAGATTACGCACCGCAAGTAGCGGTGGAAGGGGCCGTGATGGCGGCCCGAGAGTTCGGAGTAGAAGTAATCCTCGTCGGCCGAGAAGAAGCTATCCGGGCCGAACTTTCAAAGCACAACATTAGCGGCCTTTCCTTACCCATAGTCCACGCTTCCCAAGTGATTGAGATGCAAGAGCACCCAGCGGCAGCGGTGAAAGCTAAGCCCGATTCCTCCATGGTGGTAGGGATGAAGATGCTTAAGCGTGGCGAGGCCGATGCATTCGTGTCGGCTGGGAATTCGGGTGGGGTGTTGGCTGCGGCCATATTTCATTTGGGCCGAATAAAAGGGATAAAACGCCCTGCCCTCGCCACCCCCTACCCAACCATGAAAGGCTTCTGCTTCTTAATTGACGTTGGAGCCAACACCGATTGCAAGCCCGATTATCTGCTCCAGTTCGCCCTCATGGGCCACGTCTACGCCGAAAGGGTCATGGGAATAAAGAACCCACGCATAGGCCTGCTTTCCAACGGGGAAGAAGAAACCAAAGGGACAATGGTGGTCCAAGAGGCCCATCAACTCCTCAAAGCCAGCGGCCTCAATTTCATAGGTAACGTAGAAGGCAAAGACATCCCAGCCGGCATGGCCGACGTGGTAGTAAGCGATGGCTTCACTGGCAATGTGGTGGTAAAGCTTTCGGAAGGTTTGGCCATGGCGCTCATGGGAATAATCAAGGAAGAGATAAAGAAGCGCCCATTGGCAATTCTGGGAGGACTTTTGGCCAAGCCTGCCTTTCAAGCTGTAGCTAAGCGCCTTGACTACCGAGAATACGGGGGAGGGCCACTCTTAGGGGTGGATGGGGTGGTAATAGTAGCGCACGGGCGGTCTGATGCTATAGCCATTAAGAATGCTATAAGGGCAGCCAAAAAGGCAGTGGAGGGCGGTATCCTGAAAGCTATAAAAGAAGGGCTTGAAGAAATTCCGAAGAGGAGTAATCCCATGGAAGGGCCAATAAAGGAAGCGGGTGCAATCGTCTTCTGGGGAGATAACGTAGTGTTACGGAAGAACCAGAACGGCCACTGGCTCTTCCCCAAAGGCCACATAGAGGAAGGGGAAAGCCCAGAAGAAGCGGCCGTCCGAGAAGTAGCCGAAGAACTGGGCCTCAAAGTAAAGCTGGGTAAGAAAGTGGGAGAAGTGCGTTATTCCTACGGAGGGAAGGAGTACCAGGTGGAATTCTTCACAGCCCATGTCCTTGAGCCTCTGCCGGAATGGGAAAGCCACTTCGGCTCCGATGCTTTCCTCTTCCGTTTTGATGAGGCTTCCCGCAGGCTATCCTTCAGCGATTACACTGCCCTCCTTGAGAAGGCGCTGGGCCACTTT
>JAPWUT010000036.1 GCA_028275425.1 Anaerolineae bacterium
CAGAAGCTCCAAGGCCTCTTTGCCGCTCAAGGCGGGGACAACCTCATAGCCTTCTTTGAGGAGGATGTAGCCCATGAGCTTCACCGCTTTGGGGTCATCATCAACCAAAAGGATTTTAGGCATCCCTATTCTCCTTACCAGAGGATAGTTTCAATGAAAGCTTAGCACAAAATTTGCTACTTAGCAAGAAATGCCCGGCTAAGGAACGCGGAGGGCGCCGGAACCTACTCCCTGCCCCAGCAGTTGGTTGGGGGAGAAGTCGGCCCCTCGTGGGCCCCCTAACGAGTGGGACCCAAAACGCCGGCAAACCTTAAGCCAACGAGGGTGGGCAAGGGGGGTCCAGGGGGGCGCAAGCCCCCATGGCGGGGGGTTGTGGGGGGTGTCCCCCCACGAAACCAAAAGAGGGGGCGAGTAGCCCGCATTAGCAACCCCGCCACGAGTGGGACCCAAAACGCCGGCAAACCCTCAGCCTACGAGGGTGGGCAAACGGAGGTCCAGGGGGCACAGCCCCCTGGCGGGGGGCTGTGGGGGGTGTCCCCCCACAAAACCAAAAGAAGGGGCGAGTAGCCCGCATTAGCAACCCCGCCACGAGTGGGACCCAAAACGCCGGCGAACCCTCATCCCACGAGGGTGGGCAAACGGGGGTCCAGGGGGCAGGGCCCCCTGGCAGGGGGCGTGGGGGGTGTCCCCCCACGAAACCAAAAGAGGGGGCGAGCAGCCCGCATTAGCAACCCCGCCACGAGTGGGACCCAAAACGCTGGCGAGCCCTCAGCCAACGAGGGTGGGCAAACGGGGGTCCAGGGGGGCGAAGCCCCCTGGGAGAAAGCACTGCCTCCTCTACCTCCAACAATTAAAGCCCGCCTTCGGATAAAAGCGCGGGAAAGGCTCCCGACGAAATCGGGACACATTCTTTAAGCCATTGCCATGGGGTGCCTACGTTAAGATTTTCGGCGCATCGTCCTATAATGTATGGCCTCGCCGTAGAAAGCGGCCTTGGCTGCTTCCATCAAAGCTTCGGAGAGAGAAGGATGAGGGTGAACTGTCCAGGCCAAATCCTGGGCCTTGAGGTGTAACCGCACTGCTAAGGCAAGCTCGCCTATCAACTCCCCAGCCCATGGACCCATTATGTGGGCTCCAATGAGCTCCCCAGAGCCTCTTAAGTAAATCAGCCGCACAATCCCTTCGGCCGAATCCATGGCCCAAGCCCTGGCATTGGCGGTGAGGGGGAAGCTGGCTACTTCGTAATCTATCCCCTCTTCCTTGGCCGCCTCTTCTGTAAGGCCAACCCCAGCAATTTCCGGTGAGGTGTAGATGCAGTAAGGGATGGCACGATAATCAGGAGTCCGCTTGTGGCCGAGGGCGTTTTCAACCGCTATCTCCCCTTCATAGGAGGCCTTGTGGGCCATGAGGGCTCCGCCTACGCAGTCCCCTGCAGCGTAAATGTGAGGGATTGAGGTCTGCAAGAAGCTGTCAACCTTAACAAAACCTTTCTCCACCTTGACCCCAATCCCCTCAAGGTTGAGGTTGCGGGTGTAAGGCCTCCTCCCCACTGCCAGGATTACTTTATCGGCCAGAAGCTGGAGGGGCTTTTCCCCGCTGCCAATCACCTTAAGCTTATCCCCCTCTTGCTCTATCGTTTCTACCCTGAAAGATGTGATGACCTCAACCCCTCGCTTTTTGATTAAGGCCAGGAATCTGGAAGCGATTGCGCCATCGGCTGGGGGGAGGATGCGAGGTAAAAGCTCCAGGACCGTCACTTTGCTTCCCAGGCTGCTATAGAGAGTGGCAAGCTCCATCCCTATGACCCCTGCCCCCACTATTACCAGGGAATCGGGGATGCTTTCCAGCCTGGTTATTTCATCTGAATCCACAACTCCAGGCAAGTTTGCTCCTGGAATAGGAGGGATTGCCGGCTCAGAGCCGGTAGCGATCAGGAAATTGCGGGCTTTAAGGCGGACCTCCCCTTCGCCGGTAGTAACTTTCAAGGTCAAAGGGTCAAGGAAGGAGGCTTCACCTTGGAAGGAAGGGATGCGGTAGCTTTTGAGAAGTGTTTCCACCCCCTTTACCATCCTTTCCACAGTCCTATCCCTGAAATCCCTCAGGGCTTGGAGGTCAAACCCCTCAAAGTTGACTTTCACCCCCCAGGCGTGGGCTCGGCGAACTTCTTCGGCCATTTCTGCGGCATGGAGGAGGGCTTTGGAGGGAATGCAACCTCGGTTCAGGCATGTGCCTCCAACCCTATCCTTCTCCACGATGGCTACCTTAGCGCCAAGCTGAGCAGCTCTTATAGCCGCCACATATCCTGCCGGCCCTGCCCCTACTATTGCCAGGTCAAACTCCAGCTCCTCCATAAGTCCTCCGATAGGGAAAAATAAAAGGGGGGCGCCCGAAGGCCACCCCCCTTTCGCCCAGCGTTTACTTGGGTATCTTGGCCACGATGTTATCCACAAACCAGTCTATGGTCCAGAGTTCGTCGTGGGAAGCGCGGCGCCCAGGTTCAATCCGAAGCTTGCCATCCTGGTCATAGATCGGGCCAGTGAAGGGGTCAAACAGGACAGTGGGCTCCTTCATCTGCTCCAGGCGCTTGAAGACCAGGTCATATACGCTTATTTCGCCCAGGACGGGGTCTTTAACCTTAACGGCCTTGAGCGCATCCTCAAACTTGGGGTTGATGGGCTTCCCGAATTCGGCGCCAAGCTCCACAGCCCCTTCCTTGAGCAACCACCAGTAGTCCACGTTCTCCAGGTTCTGATTGTTGTAGACGCCCAGGTAAATCTTCATGAGGATATCCTCGTAAATTTTCTCCCAGTGCACAAGCTGGCCGCTGACGGCGGAATTGGGGCCGTATTGGAGCATCGGGCTGTAGTGGGAGAAGGTGTAAATGGGCTTGCCTTTCTTGGTGGTATATTCTTCACCAACCTGGATTACGGCCGGGGAGTCCTCGGTGAAGGCCAGGACATCAACCCCATCGGCGATCATGGCTTCGGCGGCCTCGCGGGCCTTGGCCGGGTCATACCAGCTGAAGAGCCAGCGGACATCCACCTTGGCGTTAGGATTGACCTCTTTCACGCCCAGGGCGAAGGCGTTGATGTGGCGGACCACTTCGGGGATTGGGTGAGCTGCCACGTAGCCGACTTTCCCGCTCTTAGTGAGGGCCCCAGCCATTAGGCCGTTGAGGTAATAAAGCTGGTAGAGTTCGGCGAAATAGGTGCCCACGTTCTTGGCCCGCTTGTACCCGGAGCAGTGGAAGAAGATTTTGTCTGGATACTTCTTGCCGGCTTCTATGGTAGCATCCATGAAACCGAAAGAGGTAGTGAAAACAACGTCGGCTTTCTCCTCAACCACGAAGCGGTCCAGGTAACGGGGAGCATCGGCCTCGGGGACGGATTCGGCATACACGGTTTCAAGCCAGTCCTTGAATTCTGCCTGGACATACTTTCGGCCTACATCGTGGGCGTGGGTCCAGCCATAGTCTCCGATGGGGCCTACGTAGATGAAAGCGGCCTTTATCTTTTTGATGACGGGCTTTTCTACTACAACGGGTGTAGGGGTAGCGCAGGCCGCCAGCAGTGTGAGGGCAGTGATTACCGCAATTATGAGAAGCAGCCTTTTGCGGTACATAAGCTTACCTCCTCCGCAAGTGTTCCCCCTCGGGCAAGGGGTTAATCTTCGCTTTCAGTATACCATCAAGCGCAATCTTTGCCAAATTTCCCTTTCGGAACCTCTCATGCCGATTGAGTGGCCATGCCCATTGAAGTCGGCCTTCGCCTTAAGCTGAGGATTCACCGTGGTCTTGGGCCTGAATTCAATCGGAGATAAGGGCCGAAGAAATTCGGCTTGACAAAATAAGCAAAAAACAGTAATATTAACCTTGAAAGGCGATGACCGGGACGAGTACCCGGGTGCTGGGTGACAGAGAGGGGAAGCCAAGGCTGGAAGCTTCCCTCACCATCGGCCTGGGGAAAACCACCCGCGAGCTGGGCTCCGGAACGCGAAGGGTTCAACCCTCCGCCAGTATGGAGCCCCGGAGGCCAACCGTTACCGGCCAAGGAGAGCTGCCCAGCTTGGCTAAAGCTGGGTAGAATTTGGGTGGAACCGCGGGAGAAAAACCTCTCGCCCCAAAAGGCGAGAGGTTTTTTGTTAATTTACGATAGAGGAGGTGCAATATGGACGAAAAGGAATTGGAAAAACTCAGGCACTCCACTTCCCACGTAATGGCCGAGGCCGTCCTTAAGCTCTTCCCCGAAGCTAAACTGGGCATAGGCCCGGCCATTGAAAACGGCTTCTACTACGATTTTGACCTGCCAAGGCCTCTTACCCCCGAAGACTTGAGAGCTATAGAGGAAGAAATGCGCAAAATCATAAAAGGCCGCCACCCATTTATCCGGAAGGAAGTCTCCCGCGAAGAAGCCTTGCAAATCTTCAAAGACCAGCCATATAAAATTGAACTCATCCAAGAAATGCCCCCGGATGAAGTGATTACCATCTACACCCAGGACACTTTCACCGACCTATGCCGAGGACCTCACCTTGAGCATACCGGGCAGATACCGGAGGACGGCTTCAAGCTCCTGAGCGTGGCAGGAGCTTACTGGCGAGGCGACGAGCGCCGCCCACAGCTCCAGCGCATCTACGGTACCGTTTGGCCTACCCGAGAAGAGCTGGAAAAATACCTCGCTTGGCTGGAAGAAGTGGAGAGGCGCGACCACCGGCGCTTGGGCAAGGACTTGGACCTTTTCAGCATACACCCTGAGCTTGGCGCCGGACTTGTGCTTTGGCATCCAAAAGGAGGCATGATAAGGTACCTAATTGAAGAGTTCTGGCGCCAGGAACACCTTAAGGCCGGTTACCAATTCGTTTTCACCCCCCACATCGGGCGAAGCTGGCTCTGGGAGACCAGCGGCCACTTGAGCTTCTACCGAGAGAACATGTATTCCCCCATGGACATTGAGGGGCAAGCTTACTACCTAAAGCCGATGAACTGCCCCTTCCACATCATGATTTACAAATCGCGCCGCCGGAGCTACCGTGAATTGCCTCTGCGCTGGGCTGAACTCGGGACCGTCTACCGATACGAACGCTCAGGGGTATTGCACGGCCTACTCCGGGTGCGAGGTTTTACCCAAGACGATGCCCATATCTTCTGCACTCCAGAGCAGATAGAGGACGAAATCTTAGGCTGCCTCAAGCTTACGATGCACCTCCTTGGGGCATTCGGCTTCCACGAATACGACATAGCCCTTTCAGTCCGTGACCCCCAGCATCCCGAAAAGTACATCGGAAGCGACGAGATGTGGGAAATGGCCGAAGGGGCCTTAATCAAAGCCCTGGAGAAAATGGGGCTTTCCTACCGGAGGGAAGAAGGGGAAGCGGTCTTCTATGGCCCCAAGATTGACATCAAGATAAAAGATGCTTTGGGCAGAGCCTGGCAGTGCACCACAATCCAGTTTGACTTCAACATCCCCGAGCGCTTTGACCTCACCTACATCGGCCCCGACGGCAAAGAGCATCGCCCATACATGGTCCACCGAGCCCTGCTTGGTTCCATGGAGCGCTTCTTAGGGGTTTTAATTGAACACTACGCCGGCGCCTTCCCCGTTTGGCTTTCCCCAGTTCAGGTCCGAATTATACCCATAACCGAGCGCCACAACGATTACGCTTACAAAGTGGCCTCTCGCCTCAGGGAAGAAGGCCTGAGAGTGGAAGTGGACGACGGCCCTGAGAGGATGCAAGCTAAAATCCGCCAGGCCCAGCTGGACAAAATCCCTTACATGCTTATCGTTGGCGATAAGGAGGTAAGGGAAGAGAAGGTAGCGGTAAGACTTCGCTCCGGTGAGGACTTGGGACCTAAAGGGCTTGATGAGTTCATCGCTATGGCCAAGGAGGCTATAGCTCAGAAGAAATGAAGTTTTAAGAGCCAAGCTCTTCCAACTTGCGGGCTTGCTCTTCGGCAATCAAGGCTTCTATGAACTCATCAAGCTCTCCATCCAGCACTTCCTCCAGCCTGTAGGAGGTTAGGCCGATACGATGGTCCGTAACCCTGTTCTGGGGGAAATTGTAAGTGCGGATTTTCTCGCTCCGCTCCCCAGTCCCTACCTGCTTGCGGCGCTCTTGATCAATCTGCTCCCTAACCTTGCGCTGCTCCATCTCGTAAAGCTTGGCTCTGAGGATAGCTAAGGCCCGCTCCTTGTTCTGGTATTGGGAGCGCTCGCTCTCGCAGGAGACCGTTATCCCTGTGGGGATGTGGGTAATTCGGACGGCTGTAGCATTCTTCTGCATGTGCTGACCCCCAGGACCGGAGGAGCGGTATACGTCTATTTCCAGGTCATCCGGATTTATGTGTATTTCCACGTCATCTACCTGGGGTAGAACGGCTACGGTGGCGGTGGAAGTATGGATACGGCCACTTGCTTCGGTTATCGGTACTCTCTGAACTCTGTGGACACCGCTTTCGTATTTTAAGCGAGAGTATGCCCCTTTCCCCTTTATCTGGAATACGACTTCTTTAAATCCTCCCAAGCCAGTGGAATGGGAGCTCAGGATTTCCACATCCCAACCTTGTTTCTCAGCGTAGCGGGTGTACATCCTGAAGAGGTCGGCGGCAAAGAGGGCAGCTTCTTCCCCGCCAGCCCCGGCCCTTATTTCCATTATCACATCTTTTTCGTCCTTTGGGTCCTTAGGGATGAGGAGGGCTTTGAGGCGCTTCTCTGCTTCCTCTATTTTGCCCTCCAGCTCTTTAACCTCAGCCTTAGCAAGCTCCCTGAGCTCTTCGTCATCCGATTCTTCCACCAAGGCTTTGGCTTCCTCAAACTGTTTGGTCAGCTTCTTGTAATCCCTGTAAGCTTGGACAAGCTCCTCCAGTTCGGCTTGCTCCTGGGCATACTCGGCCATTTTCTCCGGGTTCGCCAAGACCTCTGGCAAACCCATGAGTTCATTGAGTTCTTCGTAGCGCTTCTCCGCTTTTTCCAACTTCTCCAGAAGCTTTTCCAGCATCCTTTCCGTTCACCTCCCAGCTATAAAGTCAAGATATTTTACCACACAAATCCATGCCTCCAAAAGCCAGCCAAGTTTGCGGCCAGGGTTTATCAATGCTCCAATCTTGCGGCAGAATTTACCATACAGAATTGGCTGAATCAAGGAGAAAACCTGCATACCAGGTCATAAAGGCCTGCCCCGAAAGGACTCAAACGACTTGGGTCAGGAGGGCTGTTTAGAGAATTGATAAACCCTGGGAATGGGAGAGGCTGGCGAGAAGGTTAGCTCCTGACCTGGTCCAGGGGCGGGGTTGCCGTCATCCATCAGGCAACACTATAGGGGAAGACCAGGACCATTTGCAGGGGGTGAACAAAGTTAGGCAAATTCTACGTCCGTTGAACCTTCCAATGCAGCTTCTACCTCTTCCTTTGAAGGCTTGTAGACGAGGCGACAGAAGGCGCAATAGCCGGGGGCAGTAGTGGGCTGCCCGCACCTCTGGCAGGCGTGAAGAGGAGGAGCCTCTTCCTCCTTGAAACGAACCCTCCCCTCTTCTTTAGCCTGGAGAAAGGAGAGGTAAAAGCTGAGCTTGCTCCCCGGGGAGTTCCTTTCCAACTGGTTCAAGAGGTTTTTGTAGAAGATGGAGGTTGAACCCACGGCATAGGGGCATTCATCGTAAATGTAGTCAATGCCCATGAGGAGGGCATAAGCAGCCGTTTCCCTCTCGTACATCCGGCAGAATGGCTTGACCTTCCGAGCTAACCCTGGGTAATCGGAGGGGAGGACAGGCCCTTGCCGGGCCAGATAGCCTGTCTGCCAGCGCAGGACGTTGCCCAAAAGGGCTGCCGCTTCATCATCCAAGTTGTGGCCGGTGGCAATAGCATAGTAGCCACCTTCAATAGCCAAGCGGTTCATTTCATGCCGCTTGACCAGACCGCATAGCGCACAGACCCTTTGCCCACGCCATGATTCCCTGGCAAATTCGGGGATGCTCCGCCCGTAAAGGGCTTTTATGTCTACAATGTGTAGCTCGGCCTCAGGGTGGGCCGAAGCAAATTGTTTAACCTTTTCCAAGGATACCTGGGAGTAGCCCTGATGCTCTATCCCCAAGTTTATGTACATTCCATCCGCTTTATACCCCAAGCGCAGGAGGACATCCCAGAGCGATAGGCTATCCTTCCCTCCAGAGACAGCCACCAAGATTTTGTCTTCCCTCCGGAACATCTTGTAAAGCCGTATCGTTTTCTCCGTGCGCTCTACGAACCATTCAATGTAATGGTCGCGGCAGAGGGCCAGCTTGTGCTGGCGCATGTTCATAACTGCTTCCTTACCGCATTTGCGACATCTCATCTCATCCTCCCGAAATCACGGCAATGAGCTTGACCACATCTCCATCCTTTAAAACGGTGTCTTCGGTTATGAGTTTGCCGTCCTTTACCGGGATTACAGCTTCTATCAGCAAGCCAACTTCTTCCACTGCTTTTTTGACCGTTATCCCCGGCCTTACTTCCCATTCTTTGTCCCTGTAAATTAACTTGACCATTTCGCCCCCCTCATTAAGTTTTGCAGAAGGCTGCCAGCGAAGGAGCAGTTTTCTAAGATAAGCTTACTCAACAAAGGTTAAGGAGTCAAGCCCGCCAGCGATGGGTTTAACCCCGTAAGCTTAGGGTCTGCCGGCGTTTTGGTTCCTTTTGTGGCAAGCCTGCAAGAGCAGGCTACTCGCCTCTTTTCCCCCGCCATGGGGGCTTCGCCCCCCCTGGACCCCGTTTGCCCACCCTCGTTGGCTGAAAGTTCGCCAGCGTTTTGGGTCCCACTCGTGGCGGGGTTGCTAATGTGGGCAATTCGTCCCCTTTTTAATGTTCTCGGGGGCACATCCCCCAAACCCCCTGCCAGGGGGCTGCGCCCCCTGGATCCCCAGTTTCCCACCCTCGTGGACTGAGGGTTTGCCAGCGTTTTGAAGGTTACCCTCTCCCCCAGCCGAACCCTGCCAAATTTTCCCCCTTCCCTCGCAGGGAAGAGGGTCAGGGGGTTAGGTCGGAAAGGCACATCCCCCACGCCCCTGGCCCCCCAGTTCCTCACCATCAGACGCGCGCCCCTTTTGGAGGCGAAAAAGAACGGTGCTATAATCCCTAAGAAAATTCAAGTGGAGGGCAAAGATGAATGTCTTTAACCGCATTGTGGTGGTAATCTTGCTCCTCGCCGGGCTTGTCCTCTGGCCCGCATTTTTCCTTTTCCCTCAGCAATTTCTGTCTAACCTCACTGGAGCCATTTCCAGTTTTGAGCAAACCCTTGAAGGTTTGACCCCCACCCTGAGGCTCGGCGCCGGCATAGCCTTGGCTATCCTAAGCTTCCTGCTTTGCCTCTTGCTCCTAATCTTAGAACTCCGCCCTTCTAAACCAGGCGTGGTCAGGGTAACTAAGGCCGATAAAGGGGAAATCCTCCTGGAGCTTGATTCCGTAGCCCGCCGGATTCAACAAACTGTCGCTCAAGTCCCCAACGTGGTGGAAGTAAAGCCATCGGTCAAAAGAAGCGGGGCTGGTGTAGCCGTTGAGGCCAGTATCGTCACAACCCCAGAAGTAAATGTGCCGGAAAAAAGCAGGGAAATTATGGAAATCGTAAAGAACCTCGTGGAGGGAGAAATCGGGGTTAAGTTGACCCGCCTCCAGCTCAGGCTCAAGCACCTAAGAGCACCGATTACAGTCAAGAAGTAACCCGACCCTTGATGAAAATCACGCCCGTTTCGGTCTTGATTTCTTCAATGTAAAGCCGCAGCTTGGCTTCGGCAAGAGTTTCGGAAGCGATACGGGAAATGGTCCTGAGGGTAACGGCAGGTAAAGATGTCCGGTTAACCTTGATTTTGAGGAAGCGAACCCCCACTGCCCCACCCTCAACGTACAGCTGGAATTCCACCACCAAATTCAACGGCGAAGGAGCCAGGTCAACGACAGTGGCCGCAAAGATTATCTTGTCCTTCTCAATCCAAATCCTGGGCTCCCGCAGAGGTTGCTCTTTGAGCCGCTCTTCCAAGGTGAAGACGAGGAGGGAAGTTAACTCCGATTCGGTGAAGCTGAGGGAGAACGAGCCTTGCCGCTGGGCGGTGTAGATTTTGCCCCACGCGCTATCAGCAAGCTCTCTGGAAATTTCTATCCGGCGAGAGGGGAGCACTTGGCTCGCTCCGCCCCCAATGCACCCCGAAAGAAGAATCAAAATGACCACCCCTAAGAGAAAAGCCAGCAGAGCCTTTCGCATCTTTCACCCCCCTTTTGTTGACATTATACCGCAACTTCGCCTGGGGTTAAAATTGGAAAATTTCCCGGATTCTGCTAAACTTAAGGCCGCAGAGCCGGAAGGAGGTGACCTATGGATTTTGACCGATTGAAGGAGCTGGTCTTTCAGAACGAAGCCAAAATTGTCCTATTGGTGATGGACGGGCTTGGGGGATTACCCAGGGAGCCGGGAGGCCTTACCGAACTGGAAAGTGCCCACACTCCCAACATGGACTTCCTCGCTTCCAGAGGGATATGTGGCCTCCTGGACCCGATAGCTCCAGGCATAACCCCTGGGAGTGGGCCTGCTCACCTGGCTCTATTCGGTTACGACCCCCTCCGCTATGAAATCGGGAGGGGGGTGCTGGAGGCCCTGGGCATCGGTTTCCCCTTGGAAAAGGACGACTTGGCGGCCAGGGGGAACTTTTGCACCGTGGACGAAAAAGGCCTCGTCACCGACCGCCGCGCCGGCCGGATTGATACCCAGTTCAATGCTATGCTTTGCCAGAAGCTTGAGGAAATAAAGCTTCCGGGCA
>JAPWUT010000038.1 GCA_028275425.1 Anaerolineae bacterium
GGTCCCCTGGTTTAACGTAGGGGTGTAGCGCCGCTACGCCTATACTCGGCTCTGCCAAAGGGGCTGATTTCAAGCGGCATTGAGGTTTGAGGTATAATTGTTAGGCGAGGAGGAAGGATGGAGATATTGGGGGAATTTTTGAAGGAAATTGAAGGCCTAAGCAGGGAAGTCCGGGAGCTCCGGGAAAAGTTGGAGGAATTGCGGAGCTTGGGGCCTTCAGAATTGAAGAAGAGTTTGGCCGGCCTATCCGAAATCGGCTGGAAAGTCAAAATCTTGGAGGGAACTACTGAGCGTTTGTTGTCATTAGCTCAAGAGCTTAAACCTTCATTCCTTTCCCAGCTTCGCTCCCTTTTGAACATCCTTTACCCTACTCATGAGGCTTCCATCGCTAAGCTCGCAGCAGAGGCGCTCCAGAAAACTTTGGACGCTGAAGCCGTCTACGCCTTTTTCCCAGAAGCAGAGCCTTTAAAGTTCAGGCCAGAGCAGTGGCTTGGGGAAGCAGAGCTGGGAGAGGTCTCGGAGGAGGTGACTAAGGCTCTCAGGGAATTGAAGCCGGCCCTGGTTGCAAAGGGTTTCATAGTGCCCATAAGGAGCCTGAAAGGCCCCAAAGGTTTGCTCTACATCGTGACCGAGAACCGAGGGCGGGAGGATTTGGCTTTCGCCGAAGCAGTGGCTTCCCTCGTCGGAATAGGCATGGAGATTAGGGAAATGGCCGAGGAATTGGATAAGGCCTTCTACGAGTTGGCCAGGCTCCAGGCCATAAAGGAGCAAGAGGAGTTGGAAAAGGATTACATAAGGGCCCTCTTCAGCCGCTTCGTCTCCCCCCAAGTGGTGGAGAAGCTGGCCTCTGACCCCTCAATATTGAGGCTGGGAGGGGTCAGGCAGGAGATAACCATCCTCTTCGCCGATATCCGAGGGTTCACAGCCCTGAGCGAAAAACTCCCACCGGAAGAGCTGGTGAAAACGTTGAATCAATACCTTTCCGTAGCCGCCGATGCCATATTGGAGGAAGAAGGGACACTGGATAAATTCCTTGGGGATGCTGTCATGGCCTTTTTCAATGCCCCCTTCCCTCAAAAAGAGCACGTCCTCAGAGGGGCCAGAGCGGCCCTTAAGATAAAGAGCCGACTGGAGGAACTTCATTCCCGAAATGCCCTCCCGCTCAAACTGTACTTCGGCATAGGCTTAAACGTGGGGGAAGCCGTAATCGGGAACATAGGGACATCAATGCAGATGAATTACACCGCAATTGGGGATTGCGTGAACGTGGCCAAACGCTTGCAGGAGATAGCCAAGCCCGGCCAAATACTCATAAGCTCCGCCGTTTACGAAAGGATAAAGGAGAAGGCTTTTGTCCGTACTTTACCCCCTACTTCAATCCCCGGCAAATCTTCGCGAGAGCACATCTATGAACTTTTGGGCCTTTTGGAGTGAGGGATGATTTTCAAAACCCGGCCTGAAGATTTCCTGGTGCGGGAAATCCTCAAAATTTCTCCCCATCCTTTTGGCCCTTACGCCCTATACCAGGTCACCAAAAGGGGCATTTCCACCCTACAAGCCCACGTTCGGCTGGCTTCAGCCTTGGGAGTTAGGCCATCGGCTATCGTTTTCCCCGGATTGAAGGATAAGAAGGCTGTGGCGATTCAGTATGCTTCCCTCAAGGGGAAAGGGCCGGAAGAGGTTAGAGGGCCGGGCTTTTCGGCGAAATTGGCCGGTTTCTTCCACCGCCACCTGAGCCCTTCGGATATCCAGGCCAATGAGTTCACCCTCACCATAAGGCTCATCCCGCAAGGCCTGAGCTCAGCCTTGGAAAAAGCCCTCTCCGAAGTCCAGCGTAGTGGCCTCCCAAATTACTTTGACCGCCAGCGTTTTATCTCCATAGGCCCTGATGGGCAATCCCCAGGCAAGAAGATACTCCTGCGCGATGCGGAAGGAGCTCTCAAGGTGTACCTCACAACCACTTTCCCCCTGGACCCGCCATCGCATCGGGCCTTTAAGGAGAAGGCTAAAACGTTATGGGGCCAGTGGGAGCTGCTCCTCAAAGAAGCCCCTTCCCCTTCCAACTACCGCAGCGTCCTCACTTACCTCAAGGACCATCCCACAAATTTCCGAAAGGCTTTGAATTTGGTAACCCCCAGGGTTTTAACCCTTTTCCTCTCCTCCTACCAGAGCTGGCTCTGGAACAAGCTGGCCGGTAGGTTCTTGAGGAAGAGGCTTGAGGGCCAAGGGGTGCCGTTTTCTCTGCTGGAAATTGCGGGGGAGAAGTTACCCTTTTACGCCTCCCTCCCCGAAGGGCTGAAAGAAGAGCTTGCGGACAAGACTTTGCCCTTCTTCCACCACAGGGCAGCTTTTGAAGAGCCCGAGCTTCTGGGCCTGGCTCAAGAAATCCTGAGGGAAGAAGGGCTTGAGCTCCGCGATTTCAAAGCACGTATCTTAAGCAAAGCTTACCTGAGCCGGGGGGAAAGGAAGCTCCTCCTCTTTCCTTCCCTCTCCGCTTACTCCATCGGGGATGATGAACTACATCCAGGCTTTCTCAAGCTGGAGCTTAAAATGCTCCTTCCGCCTGGCTCCTATGCCACCCTGGTGGTTAAAGCTATAGCCCTCAAAGTGCTGGACTAATACTGGATTAGGGCATGGATTGGGTATTTAGCGAGCTTTTCCCTGCCTTTAAGGTAAGTGAGGTCAATGAGGAGGGCGATTCCGGCCACCTCTCCGCCGAGCTTCTCTACAAGCTTGGCCGTCGCTTCCAGCGTCCCTCCCGTGGCTAAGACGTCGTCAAAGAGGAGGACCTTTTGTCCAGGTTTTATAGCGTCTTTGTGGATTTCCACCGCATCCGTTCCGTATTCCAGGGCATATTCTTGCCGGACTGTCTCGGCGGGGAGCTTGCCGGGCTTCCTGGCCGGGACGAATCCCGCACCGAGCTTGTAGGCCAAGGCCCCACCGAAGATGAAGCCGCGGGCCTCTACGCTCACCACCAGGTCTATACCTTTGCCCATGAATGGTTCGGCCAGGCGGTCAACTGCTTCGCGGAAGGCTTCGGGGACTTTGAGCAGCGTAGTTATGTCCCTGAAGATTACCCCAGGCTTGGGCCAATCCGGAATATCCCGAATGAACTGGGCAAGGTCCATCTCCCCCCTCCTCGGTAAGTTTTGAAGACAAGACCAATTTTAACAAAGGAGGGAGAAATTGGCAACTAAATCCACCGGCAAAGCCTTGCTCTTAGCGCTAATCCTGGCTCTGGCTGCAGGGTGCACTTTGCATAGGGCCCCAGCCTCCCTGCCTACACCAACTCCCCCACCAACCCCTACTCCATCCCCTACCCCTCATCCTCGCCTACCGCAGGAGATAACCCTAACCGTTTGGCTTCCCGATGAGCTCTTCCTTGAGGGAAGGCCTGGGAAAGAGGAGTTAGAGGCAGAAATCAAAGCTTTTGAGCTGACCCACCCTCAAGTTAAGGTCAAAGTTTACACTAAGAAAACCAGGGGCAAAGGGGGAATATTGCACCTTCTCCTCTCCGCCCGCGAGGTAGCTCCCTCAGTCCTGCCTGACCTTGTGGTAATGGATGTGGTTGAGGCTGCCGGGATTGAGGGAAGCCTGTTCCAGCCTTTGGACCTAATCCCTAAAGATCTCTTCCCATTTGCCACGGGCCCAAGGGCTATTCAGATTGCGGCCAACCTTGACCACTTGGTCTACAATACGGGGATAATCACTTCTCCTCCTTCAAGCTTCTGGGGGATTTTGGATAGCGGTGGGGAAGTGCTCCTCTTCCCTTCAGGGGAGACGATAGCTGCCCAATACCTTGCCTTAGGCGGAAGCTTCGCGGACGAGCAAGGGGTGCCGGTCTTGAGTGAAGAGGCATTGGCGAAGGCCTTAAAGCTATGGGATGAGGGGCTGAAGAAAGGGGCGATTTCCCCTCTATCGCTTGAAGTAAAGGACCAAGGGGAAGTCTGGAGGCTATATATTTCGGGGAAGGTGGCAATGGCTGGGGTGAGGGCTTCCAATTTCCTGGCTTCAAGGGTAAAACTTCGCCAGACTGCTTTTGCTCCCTTGCCCTCTGCGGCTCCGATAGCGTGGGGGTGGGTAGTGGGGGTTATAACCCAGGAGCCGAGCAAGAAAGGAGCGGCCGAGGAGCTGATAAATCACCTCCTTTCCCCTGAGCACAACCGGCACTGGGCTCTAACTGCGAACCTGTTACCTGTGCACCGCGAAGCTTACATTGGTGGAGAGGACCCTTACCTTCTCTTCCTGGCCGGTCTTCTGGAATCGGCCGAGCCTGCCCCTTCCTCGGCGCTGCTCAAAGTTTTGGAAGAAGCCCTCCGGAGCGTTTTAGAAGGCAAAGCCACACCCGAAGAAGCAGCCCGCCAAGCAACCGAAAGCCTCCTCTCACATAGGCCATAGGGCCCCAATAGCCAACGAGGGCGGGCAAACGGGGGTCCAGGGGGCACAAGCCCCCTGGCGGGGGGTTGTGGGGGGTGTCCCCCCACAAATTCAAAAGAGGGAGAGAGTCGCCCGCATTAGCAACCCCGCCACGAGTGGGACCCAATACGCCGGCGAACCCTTAGCTTGCGAGGGTGGGCAAACGGGGGTCCAGGGGGCACAAGCCCCCTGGCAGGGGGTCTGGGGGGTGTCCCGTTCACGCCGACTGAAGTCAGCCTCTTTGAAAAAGGTCGGCCTTCGCCGACCTTAATGCGGGGGTGGAGGGGGCGGAGCCCCATCCCAGGGGGTGTGGGGGATGTGCCCCCAAGAACCTTAAAAGAGGGGCGAGTTGCCCACATTAGCAAACCCGACACGAGTGGGGCCCAATACGCTGGCGAACCCTGAGCTTGCGAGGGTGGGCAAAGGGGGTCCAGGGGGCGCAAGCCCCCGGCGGGGGTCTGGGGGGTGTCCCCCCAAAACCAAAAGAGGGGGCAAGTAGCCCACTCTGGAAACCACGCCACGAGTGGGACCCAATACGCCGGCGAACCCTGAGCTTGCGATGGTGGGCAAAGGGGGTCCAGGGGGCACAAGCCCCCTGGCAGGGGGTCTGGGGGATGTGCCCCCAAGTCCCCCATGCTCATTGCGCAATTTCGCAACCTGTTTTATCATTTCTACAAACACCCTGAGGAGAAAAGGCTATGGAGGAAATTTTCCCCAAAATCCAGGAGCTTATGCCTCCGGGAACCCGCTGGGCCCTCTTCAACCAAAGAGGTGAGAAAATCCACTCCGAACTCGCCCCCGAAATAGAAGAACTGGCCTCCAAATTGGTAAGAGCCGGAGCCGAGGTCTGGGATATAGGAGATTACCAGGTTAAGGGCCTGGAGGGCGGTAGAAAGATACTGGCCTTCAAAATCTCCCGCAATTGCATCTTAGTTATGGACAGCCTTGAGAAAGAAAGAGTTCTTCTCCTCGCTGCCAGGCAAGCTCAGAAAATATGCCCCGAAATTCCCGAAGCCCCTCCGAAAGCGGCAGAGCCTCTTCCCCCACCCGATGTCCTCTTTGAGCTTGCCCTCAGTTACCGAAGCCCAGAGGATGCCCTCAAGGATGTAGGACCTTCCCCCAAAGCCAGGGCTTTAGTCCTGAGCCTGGCAAGACCTCAGAACTTCTCCCAGATAACTGAGGCCCTCAAGAAAGCATGGGTGGACATAACCCAAGAGGAAGTAGCCTCGCTCATAAGAGAACTGGAGGCAAAAGGGGTCATAAGGAGGAGGCCGCGCCGCTCCTTGGCACCTTTTGAAGAAATCTGAGCACGGAGGGAGCCTATGAAAGTTGTCACCGCTGAAGAGATGGCTTCCCTGGAAAAAGAGGCCGTAGCCAGGGGGATAACGGTGGCCAGGATGATGGAGAAAGCCGGCCACGCCGTGGCAAGGGTTATCCTGGCCCTCAAGCCCATACCCAAAGCCGTTTTGGTCCTGGTAGGCCCGGGGAACAACGGCGGAGATGGCCTCGTCGCCGCTTACTACCTCCTTAAGGCCGGAGCAAAGGTAACAGTCTACCTCTGGAAAAGGAAGGCCGAGGGCGACCCACTTTTGGAAAGAGTTGCGGCCGAGGGCGGGACAGTAGTATCAGCCCAGGAAGACCGAGACCTTGAAAAACTCCGGGGCCTTTTAAGAGAAGCTGAGCTTGTAGTAGATTCCTTACTGGGCACGGGCTTCCGCCCCCCGGTTAAAGGCGACTTAAAGGCCATCCTACAAGCCCTCGCCCAAGAAAGGGAGAGGCGCCTCAATTCCCCCAAAAAGGCCTCCATCCGCTCCATCAAAGCCTTTGAGCCATCCTCTAAACCCCGTCCGTTCATCGTAGCGGTTGATATCCCGACCGGGGTAAGTGGAACTACAGGGGAGGCTGACCCCGCTGCGGTCCCAGCCGACATAACCGTAACATTCGGCTTCCCCAAGCGGGGGCATTTCCTCTTCCCCGGAGCTGAACTTATCGGCGAGCTGCTGGTCGCCGACATTGATATCCCAGAGGAGCTGGCCACTGGGGTGGCTGTTGAGCTTGTCACGCCGGAGCTGGTCAAGGGATGGCTTCCTCCCAGGCCAAAGGGAAGCCACAAAGGCACCTTCGGCAAAGTCTTGGTCGTAGCCGGTTCCACTAACTACACGGGTGCGCCTTGCCTTGCCGGCATGGCTGCCCTGAGGGTAGGGGCCGGCCTCGTGACCATGGCTGTGCCAAGCTCCGTTTACCCCATAATTGCCTCCAAGCTTACCGAAACCACCTTCCTCCTCCTGCCCAGCGAAATCGGCTCCATAATACCCGATGCGCTGGAAATCCTTTCCGAAAACTGGCCTTCCTACCAAGTAATCCTCCTGGGCCCAGGCATCGGAAGGGATAAGCAGACGGTTCAATTCGTCCATCAACTGGTCAGGGGAAAATGGGAAAGGGGGAAGATTGGGTTTGTCGGCGGCCAAGAGGTGCCGCTCCCTCCTCTTCCTCCCATGGTCATAGATGCCGATGGGCTAAATGCCCTTGCCGAGCTCCCACGCTGGTGGGAAGAACTCAAAGGGGTAAACGTCCTTACCCCTCACCCTGGCGAAATGTCAAGGCTCTCCGGAATCCCGGCCGAAGAGATAAACCGGCGCCGTCCCGAAGTTGCCCAGGAGAAGGCAAAGGAATGGGGCCAAATCGTAGTCCTGAAGGGGGCTTATACCTGCATAGCTTCCCCTGAGGGCACGGTCTACATAAACCCATTTGCCAACCCGGCCATGGCTACCGCCGGAAGCGGTGACGTCTTGGCCGGGGCTATAGCCGGATTTATGGCTCAAGAGCTTGACCCCCTCAAGGCGGCGGTGGTAGGTGTTTACATCCACTCCCTCGCCGGAGAAATGGTGAGGGAAGAAAAGGGCGAGGCCGGTCCGGTGGCCGGTGACCTCCTGGAGAAATTGCCCTTGGCTATAAGAAAGCTCAAAGGAGGGGTGGCGTGAGGATAACATGCGTTGTGGACGATTCGGCTTTGCCCGGCTCAAGGTTTCTGAGCCAGCATGGCCTTTCTTTCCTCATTGAAAGCTACGAACGCTACATCCTTTTTGACACCGGCGCAAGCGGCAAAGTAATCCTCCACAACCTGGCCCGCCTCGGGGTTGAACCTGAAAGCCTATCGGCCGTAGTGCTAAGCCATGCCCACACCGACCATACCGGCGGGTTGGCTGCTATCCTGGAACGCTCCCCAGATATCCCCGTCTACGCTCATCCCGATATCTTCATCCCCCGCTTATCCTTGCGGGAAGATAGGCTTAAAGATGTGAGCTTCCCCTTAAGCTGGGCCACGGCCATGCTTAAAGTTAGGATGAACCTGAGCAAAGAGCCCCTGGAAGTCAGCCCTGGGGTATGGACTTCGGGGGATATCAACCCGCGGCCGGAGCCCGAAGGGCGCAGCGACCGCCACTTCGCACGAGTGGAGGGTCGCCTCGTGCCCGACCCCTACCGCGATGATATGGCATTGGTGCTGGATTTAGGGGATAGGCTGGCCGTAGTCTGCGGCTGCTGCCACGCAGGCATCCTAAATACGCTGAGGGTGGTGAGGGAAAGGTTCCGCAAGCCAATAGAAGCCGTTTTCGGTGGATTGCACCTGGAAGACACCGATGAGGCCACCATAATTCGGGTTGGCGAGGTCCTAAAAGGGTGGGGGATTTCCAAGCTTTACGGGAACCATTGCACCGGAAGCAAAGCCTTAGGCCTTCTGAAAGAAATCTTAGGGGAAAACGTGGAGCCCTTCCCCGCTGGCTCTTCTGTAGCGCTTTGACCTTAGGAGGTTGCTATGACCAACGAAAGCCTTAACCAAGGCAAACCCGACGCCGAAGCCCACTACGAACGCGGTGTAGCCTACATTGAAGAAGGCCGCTACGACCGTGCCCTTGCCGAGTTCACTATAGCCATCAGGCTCAAGCCTGATTACGCCGATGCTTATTTTAAACGCGGTATAGCCTATTTCATCAAAGGCGATTATGTCCGTGCCATTGCTGACTTTAGCCAAGCTATCAGATTCAATCCCGAAGATGCCATAGCCTACTACAACCGCGGGTTATCCTATTACCGCAAAGGCGATTATGTCCGCGCTATTGAAGACTATGACCGAGCCATTGAACTCAATCCCGACTTCTCCGATGCCTATTTCAACCGCGCTAAAGCCTGCCATTGCATAGGCGAATATGACCAAGCCATCGCCGACTATACTCAGGCCATTAAACTCAATCCCAAAGATCCTGAGGCTTACCTTGCCCGAGGGAATGTCTACAAAGATATAGGCGAGGACAGCCGCGCCATCTCCGACTACACCCAGGCTATCAGGCTCAAGCCCGATTACGCTGAAGCTTACTACAACCGTGGTAATGTTTACGCTTCAAAAGGCGATTACAAGCGTGCCCTTGCCGATTTTGACCAGGTTATCCGGCTCAGACCTGACATGGCCGAAGGTTATCAAAACCGTGGGACCGTTTACCACTTCATAGGCGAGTATGACCGTGCAATAGCCGATTTAACTCAAGCCATCAGCCTAAAACCCGACTATGCCCAAGCTTATTTCAACCGCGGGAATGCCTACGCTGCCAAGGAAGACTATGACCGTGCCATTGCTGATTACAACCAGGCCATTAGGCTTAAACCTGACTATGCCAATGCCTATATCAACCGGGGGAATGCTTACTTATACAAAGGCGACCATAACCGCGCTATTGCCGACTACACTAAGGCTATTGAGCTTAGGCCCGACATGGCCGTAGCCTACTATAACCGCGGGTTCGTTTACTTTTCCAAAGGTGACTATGACCATGCCATTGCTGACTTCACTGAAACGATTCGGCTTAGCCCTGACTTTGACGTAGCTTACCACAACCGCGGGCGGGCCTATAAAAATAAAGGGGAAAAAGAGAAAGCCATCGCCGATTTCAAGAAAGTGTTGGAATTGAGCCAGGACCCAGAGCTGCGGAGGAAAGCGAAGCGAGAACTGAAAAAGCTGGAAGCAAAGTAATTTTCCCGCCGGCTTTTTCTTAGCCCTATGAAGGGGCAAATACTGGGTGCGTTAGGAGGTTGCTATGACCAACGAGAACCTTAACCAAGGCAAACCCGAGGCCGAGGTCCATTACGAACGCGGTTCAGCCTACCTTGAAGAAGGAAAGCACGACCGCGCCATCGCCGAGTTCACCAAAGCCATAAGGCTTAAGCCTGATCATGCCGATGCCTACTTCAAACGCGGGGCGGCATATCTCATCAAAGGCGATTATGTCCGTGCCATTGCCGACTTCAGCCAAGCCATTAAAATCAATCCCAAGGATGCCGAAGCTTACTACAACCGCGGGGTGTCTTATCTCGTAAGAGGTGATTTTATTCGTGCCATTGATGATTTTGACCAGGCCATCAGTCTCAACTTCAACGTGGCCGAAGCCTACTACCACCGCGGGGATGCCTACTACTTTTTGGGAAACTATAACCGTGCCCTCGCCGATTACACCAAAGCCATTAAACTCAAGCCCAAATTTGCTGAGGCTTACGTTAAGCGGGGGGATCTCTACACCGACATGGGTGAGGAAAACCGCGCTATCTCCGACTATACTCGCGCTATCAAGCTCAAACCCGATTACGCTAAAGCCTACTTCAGCCGTGGTGTAGTCTACGCTATCAAAGGCGATTATAAGCGAGCCCTCGCCGACTTTAACCAAGCCATCCGGCTTAAGCCTGACTATGGCTTGGCCTACTACAACCGCGGGTTTATTTACCTTAAAAGGGGCGAGTATGACCTCGCTATCGCCGACTTCACCCAAGCAATCAAGCTCGCACCCGACCTGGTCCAAGCTTACTACTACCGTGGAATGGCATACTACGAGAAAGAGGACTACGACCGTGCTATTGCCGATTACACCCGAGCCATCAAGCTTGCTCCTGACAATGCCGAAGCCTATAATGAGCGTGGTAACGTCTACTACGATAGAGGCGATTACAACCGCGCCTTTGCCGATTACACCCAAGCCATCAAGCTTAACCCCGAATTTGCCGAAGCTTATTCCAACCGCGGGAGAATTTTTGTTGTCAAAGGCGATTATGACCGCGCCATTGCCGATTATGACCAAGCCATCAAACTCAAGCCTGACTTGGCTGTGGCCTATTACAACCGTGGGCTGGCCTATAAATACAAAGGGGAGAAAGAGAAGGCTATTGCTGACTTCAAGAAAGCGCTGGAATTGAGCGAGGACCCTATATTCCAGCAAGGGGCGAAGCAAAAGCTGAGGGAACTCGGAGTAGAGTAAAGGTGTGTTCCAA
>JAPWUT010000039.1 GCA_028275425.1 Anaerolineae bacterium
GTCAGGAGGGAAAGCGGGGGGCATAAAACTGTGGGGGCTGGAGCCTGGCCTTTGGTGCGGGATGTCCTGGAACAAAGTGCCTCCAGCAGCTACGTTGAGGACTTGGAGGCCACGGCATATCCCCAAAACTGGCTTCCCTAATTCCAAAAATTTCCGGGCCAGGAAAACCTCAACTCTATCCCTTTCCCAATCCACCCACATAAGCCACTCTGTTGGCTCCTCCCCGTAGAAAGAGGGGTGAATATCTCCACCACCTCCTAAGAGGAGGCCATCGGCAAAACCGGCTATTTGTGCCAGGCTCTCTTCTCCGAGAAGGGGGATTATCAGCGGAATTCCCCCGGCCTTCTCCAAAGCCTCAATGTAAGCCTGGTATTGCCCTTGGAGGCGGGCCTTGTAGCCGGGCAAGATTTCGCACTCAGAGTTCACGGCCGGAAAAGCTACCAAAGGCTTGCTCATCGGACCGCCAGAGCCAGCAATACTGAAGCCACGCCGGCCATCAGAGCCCCGAAGTAGAAGGGGGCGGAAGGGGAGAAGGCCTGCCACAGAACTCCGGCGATGAAGCTTGAAGGAAAAGCCATTATCCCCACGGCACTGTGGTAAAGGCCATATGCACTTGCCCTTAAGGGGGATGGGACGAGGTCGGCAACCAGAGCTCTGGCTACCCCTTCCGTAAAGCCGTAATATATTCCGTAAGCTACGTAGAGGAGCCAGACATGCCAAGCTTTAAAAGCCAAGGCAAATCCGAGGTAAATCAGCGCATAAGCCATCCAACCAGCTATTATTACCCTCCTGCGGCCGATGCGGTCGGAAATCTCTCCTGCGGGCATGGAGACAAGGGAGTAAAGGACGTTGAAACCGACCAGCATCACCGTTATCTGGAACACGTTCAGTCCCACATTCTGAGCCCTCAGGATGAGGAAGGCATCGCTGGAGTTGCCCAAGGTGAAGAGGACAACGGCCAGGAGGAAGAAGAGGAACCTCTTGTCAAAGTTTCGGGGGGAGATAAGGAGGGGGGCGGAAGTTTCCCTTTTAGATGGCTTTACTTCGGTGACAAAGAGTAGGGCGAGGGCTACGGCAATGAAGCCGGGTATCATGGCCAATATGACGATTAAGCGGTAGGTTTGAAGGGAGAGGGTCATAGCCCCTTTTTGGCTCAGATACACTACCAAAGCAGCCAAGGCTAAACCTGTGACAGCGCCGGCGGTATCGGCAGCGCGGTGGAAGCCGAAAGAGCGCCCTCGGTTCTCCAGAGGAGATGAATCGGCTACGAGGGCATCTCGTGGGGAAGTCCTTATTCCCTTGCCTACTCTATCGGCAAAGCGAATGGCCAGGACTTGAGGCCAGGAATTGGCAATGGCTAAGAAAGGTTTAGCTATGGAAGAGAGCCCGTAGCCCAGCACCACGAGGCCCTTCCTTTTTCCGAGCAAATCGGAGAACCATCCCGAAAACAGTTTCAGAAGGCTGGCCGTGGCCTCAGCTATGCCTTCTATAAGGCCGATGATGGAGGTTTTCACCCCCAGGACGTTGGCCAGAAAGAGCGGCAAGAGGGTCAAGCTCATCTCAGAGCTTATATCCGTGAGGAAGCTTACCAGCCCCAGGACCAGGACATTGCGTGTTAGGCCTAAAGCCGTTTGGGCTCTTGTCACTGCAGAATTTGACTTCATTTTCCAACCCCCGAGCTTTTGGGCTTATTATACACTCTAACCTTTGCCTGTCAACCTTTCCTAAATGGGGGCTCCGCTCCCTCCACCACCATTTTCCTGCCCTCGTTGGCTTAGGGTTCGCCAGAGTTTTGGGTCCCACTCTTGGCTGGGTTCCAGGAGTTGGCAACTCGCCCCCTATTTTAAAACTCTGGGGGGACACCCCCCACAGCCCCCTGCCATGGGGGCTGCGTCCCCCTGGACCCCCCTTTGCCCACCCTCGTAGGCTTAGGGTTTGCCGGCGTTTTGGGTCCCTCTCGTGGGCGGGGTTGCAATAGAGGCCAACTCGCTCCTTTTTAAAATTCGTGGGGACACATCCCCGCATTTGCAGAGGTTGCGGAGTGAAAGCAATTTGCCATTGGGCGGTGGAGTGGGTAAAATTAAAGGTGGCGGTCGTGCTAAGCGGGGAGCTGGCGGTGCCCTGTACCCGCAATCCGCCATAGCGGGGCCTAATTCCCCCCTCGAGGGCCTGGGTTGGGAAACTGGCCGGACTGGAAAGCGTTGAAGGCTGGGTCCTGTGCAACGGGAGCCCACGAACCCCGCCAGGCCCGGAAGGGAGCAACGGTAAGTGGTAACTCCCGGGTGCCGCAGGGGCGCCTGGCCGGAGCCCAAGGTCCGGTTAAGTCCTGGGCTTCAGGTTCGAAAGGGGGGTGCACGACCGCCTTTAAATTGCCACTCTAAGCCCTGAGGCGCTTTCCTCCCTGCGGCATTCCGGACAGAGCCCCTTCCAATCGGGTTCGCCTCCTAAGACTTTGGAAACCTTGGGCAGGACAAAGGCCATCTCTTCCCTGGTGGCAAAAGGCTTGCCACACTTGGAGCAGGGGATAAGTTCAAATTCCAAAGTTAGAGGCTTCCCAGGCCCTGCTCCAAAGGCTATAGCCCCAGTGGGACAGGCCCTGAGACAAAGGTCGCAGTCCTCCTCGCAAGAGGCTGGGAAGGCAATGGTTCGGCGGTTGCCAACATCGGTTAGGGAAATGTGGAGGGGAGCACATATTGAGGAGCAAGCTCTGCATCCTATGCACTTCTCTCCGGCTACTTCAAGTGTCCTCATTTCCCCCTCCTCTCGTATCCCATGGCCCAACTCAAGCCGGCAATCCCCCTCTTGCGGTGTGAAAAATCGGCTACGCACGAGTAGCTTATGGCCCCAGCAGGACAGGTAAGGGCACAGGCAGGCATTAGGCCTTCCTGGCGCCTATGGGAGCAGAGGTCACACTTGTAAGCGCGTTTCCCATCAAGCCCTATCGCTCCGAAGGGGCAAGCCAAAAGGCAGAGTTCGCAGCCTGTGCACTTTTCCCTGTGGAAAATAACTTCACCATCCCTCTGCTCAAGTGCACCGGTGTAGCAGACTTCAAGGCATGCGGCGTTCTGGCAGTGGCGGCAGAGTATCGGAACTCCTTGCGGAAGGACCCAAACATTGCTCAGGCCGCCGTGTTCCCTGGCGCAGGCAACCTCGCAAGCGTAGCAAGAGATGCACCGTTCGGGGCGAACCAGGACCTCATACCCCATGGCTTCCTCCTTTCTCTACCCGACAAGCACTTACCTTGTAGGCTGGGATGCGGGCTTCTGGGTCAAGCTCCTTAAGGGTTAAGAAGTTGACTCCAGGGAAATGGAAGGGGAGGAAAATCAAGCCAGGGATGACTTTCTCGCTTATCCGCACCATTGCCTCCACTTCTCCCCTGGGTGAGCTTATCCGAACCCTCTCGCCTTCAACCAAGCCCATCTCCTCCGCATCTTGAGGGTTGATTTCCACCCATAAGCTTGGAGCATAGCGGGAGAGAGGCAGGATGTTTCGGCTCAGGGCTCCGGAGTTGTAATGAGCTACCATGCGGCCGGTGGTCATAATCAAGGGGAAATTGAGGCTGGGCTCTTCTTTAGGAGGTTGATGGCTTACAGGGTAAAAATTGGCTTTGCCATCAGGGGTAAGGAACCGATCTCGGTGGAGGATTGGCGTTCCGGGATGGGATTGGTCTGGACAAGGCCAGAAGATTCCCTCGGTGCTGGCCTTTAAACGTTCAGGGGTTATGCCGCGGTAGGCTGGGATTGCAAGGCCTATCTCTCTTAGCACTTCTTCAGGGGAAAAGGTCTTGTCCCAAAGCCCAATCTTTTTGCCCAATAGGCCGATTATTTCCAAGTCCGATAGCACCCCTTGCGGCTCCACGGCCTTTTCCGACCACTGGACCCGGCGCTCAGTGGAGGTGTAGGAGCCGGATTTTTCGGCCCAGCAAGCTACGGGGAGGACCAGGTGAGCCAGCTGGGCAGTTTCAGTCAGGAAGAGGTCCTGGACAGCGAGGAATTCCAGCTTCTCCAGTGCTTTCAGAGTATCGCCTGCTTTGGGGTCCGATACCGCCGGGTTTTCTCCCATTATGTACATGGCCTTGATTTTGCCCTCAATGGCCGCTTCCATCATTTCCACCACTGTTAAACCAGGCTTAGGGGGGAGGTCTTCCCGGCCCCAGAGGGAAGCGAGCCTTCGGCGCCCACCGTCATCCGTTGTGGGCACATAGCCTGGCAGCAGGTCAGCAAGGGCACCCATATCCGATGCGCCTTGGACATTGTTCTGGCCCCTCAAGGGGAAGAGGCCGGTGCCTGGTCGGCCTACTTGCCCGCACATAAGGGCCAAGTTAGCGCAGGCCAGGACGTTATCGGTCCCGGTGGCATGCTGAGTAACACCCATGCAGTAGATTATGGCCGAAGCTTCGGAGCGGGCATAAGCTCTGGCCGCAGTCACGATGTCAGCGGGGTTGAGGCCGGTGATTTCAGAGGCTTTTTCTACAGAGAAATCGCTCAAAGAAGCCCTCAGCGCTTCAAACCCTTTCGTCCTTTGAGCGATGAATTGGAAGTCAGCCAGCCCTTCCCGCAGGATAACGGCCATCATCCCATTGAGAAGGGCGATGTTGGTTCCGGGACGCAATGGGAGGTAAAGGTTGGCGAGCTGAGCTGTTGGGGTATAGCGTGGGTCGGCAACGATTACGAAAGCTCCTCGGTCCTTTGCCTCCAGGACCCAGCGGGATACAATGGGGTGATTTTCGGCAAAGTTGGAGCCCAGGATGAAGATGCAGCGGGAATTGGCCAGGTCTGGGATGGGGTTGGTCATTGTGCCGGAGCCCAAGGCTTTCCTTAGCCCCACCACGGAAGGGGAATGGCACAGGCGGGCGCAGTGGTCCACGTTGTTAGTCCCGAGTAGGCGAGCCATCTTCTGGAAGAGGTAATTCTCCTCGTTGGTGGCCTTGGCCGAGGAGAGGAATCCGAGGGCATCAGGGCCATGCTTTTCCTTGACTTCCATCAGTCGCCTTGCCAGTAATTCCAAAGCTTCATCCCAGCCGATTTCTCTCCATCCCCCTCTTTCCCTGACCATTGGGCTGCGGATGCGGTTGGGGTGGTAGAGGATTTCCAAGGCGGCGTTCCCCTTTGGGCACAAAGCTCCCTTGGTAAGTGGGTGGTCGGTTATGTATTCTATGCCGATGGCTTCTCCGTTGGAGACCTTGATACCCAGAGGGCAACCCGCCCCACAGTAAGGGCAAATCGTGGGAACTACCTTCATCGTCTCCTCCTTAGGAAAGGACAAATGGAGGGAGCGGTTGCTTTCCCGCCCCCTCCACTTTAGGCCATCGTCCGGCCTAACCGGCAATTCTGTAGCTTTTTGCTACTTCTTCCGCTGCTTCCAGCCGGGTGAGGCGAGCAAATTCTTCTTGTTCCATGAAGACCAAGGCTTTGGTCGGGCAAGCTTCTACGCACGCAGGGATTTCCCGGCCTGGGCAACGGTCGCATTTGAGGGCAATCCGGCGCTCCCACTCCCGCCCAATGACTCCGTAGGGGCAGACCATGGTGCACATCCAGCAGCCAATGCATTTATCGGGGTTGTGGGTGACGATACGGGTAAGCGGGTCCTGAGTGAGAGCTCCTGTGCGGCAAGCTCGGACGCAAGGGGCGTCCTCGCAGTGGCGGCAGAGGAAGGGCATCTTGCGAGCCATGACGTATTCCACGTAGAGCCGGCGGCGAGGTCGGGGGGTCTCAGAAATGGCCTCAAAGATGTTTTTAGAGCGGGAATGCTCCACAGCGCAGGCCAACTCGCAAGAGTGACATCCAACGCACCGGTCCAGCCTGACAAATATCTCCTTCATGGCTCACCTCCGTTAAATCCCCAACCCCTTCCGCCGCTCGCGGATGGCGTCCAGGAGCTTCTCGGCCGCTTTCTTGGGGTCGGTCTCCACGATGAAGTAGCCGCCGAAGAGGTCTTTCACATCCTGAGTCAGCACCTTGGCGATGAGCGGGCTTCCCAGGACCGGAGGGACAACGCCCACGTGGGTTGGTAGGCCGGCTGTGACCGCCCAGGTTCCAATGGCTATGGCCTTCTCGGTGGTAGCTTCGGGGGCACTGGCTACTACCGGGAGCTTGTCTATGTCTACCCCAAGCCTATTGGCCACAGCTACTGCCACATCGGCAGCGCGGGAGTTATCAACGCAGGAGCCCATGTGCAGGACGAGCGGAAGAGGCCCTTCCAGGCCAGCCGCCTTGCCTACAGCGGTAAGGACGGCCTTCAAGCCCTCTCCGGCATATTCCTCGGTAGCCTCAGGAGTGAGGAGACCGTGGCGGGCAAAGGCACCGGCCCCACAACCGGTGGCTAAGAGGAGCACGTTGTTCCGGGCCAGCTCTTTGGCTATGGTCAGGAACCCCGAATCCTGGGGGACCTTGACGTTGTTGCATCCGGCAAAGAGGCAGACGCCCAAGATGTTGCCGGCCACGATATTGTCAATCAGGGGCTTGAGGGGGTCTTCTTTGTTCACCTGGGAGAGAGCCCAGACGATGGCTTCGGTGGAGAAGCCGGCGAAGGCCTTGTGGGTGTAATTGGGGATGCGGACTTTGGCTGGGTCTCGCTTCTTGAAGGCTTCAATCCCCATCCTGATTATCTGGCGTGCTGCCTCCCGAGCCGCTTCTTCGCGGAATTCAATGTGGGTGGCTCCGGGTATCTTAGCTATGGGGATGGTGGTGATGAGCTTGGTATGGAAGCACTCGGCAACGGTGGCCAGGGAAGGCATTATGCACTGATAATCCACCACCATCGCATCCAAAGCCCCGGTTAGGATGACCATTTCCTGGCTCACGGAGTGGGTGATTGGGGGGATTCCATGGCGCATGAGGACTTCGTTGCCGGTGCAGCATATTCCTACCAAGTTGATTCCGCTGGCCCCGGCGGCCTTCGCTTCCTCCTCCATCTCCTTTGCTACCTGCACAATGATGTCGGAAAGGACAGGGTTGTGGCCGTGCAAGGCGATGTTCACAGCATCGGGCTTGAGGGCTCCCATGTTGGCTATGGTAACCAAAGGTTTGGGGGTGCCAAAGAGGACATCGGCCAAATCTGTGGCCATGTGGCAGCCGGCGAAATCAGCCAAGGCGCATTTTACCCCACCCATGAGGATGTTGATGGGGTCGGCATCTACCCCGTAAGAGGTTCTGTGCATGACCTCGGAGATGGCGGAATCAATTCCTGTGGGCACTACTCCGTATTGGACGGCTTTTTCCGCTCGGCCTTTGGTAACGTTTGTGACCAGCCAGGCGACCGGGGTTTCTTTTTCGGAGAAATCCTCCAGTGCTTTTTCGGCTACTTCCTTGGCTATCTCGGGGATGTCTTTGCCTTCGGTGGGTATGCCGAGGCGTGAGGCTATAGCTTTGAGCTTAGCTTCATCTTTGACAGTGTAATCGGGTGCTTTCCCTTCGGCCCAGAGGAGCAAGACGTGGGCGAGGTGTTTGGCGTGGCCGGAGTGGGCAGCTGCGCCACCGGCGATAGCGCGGGCAAGGTTGCGAGCAACGATTGTATCGGCAGTGGCGCCACATACCCCCTTCTGGGGCCCCTCACCGAAGGGGTCAATGCGGCATGGTCCTTGCATGCAGTTGCGGCAGCAGGTTCCGAGCTCGCCAAAACCACACTGTGGAAGCTGCGCCTCATAGCGGCACCAGGCGGTTTCTATGTCCAACTTCTCCGCTTGGCGGAGCATCTCCTGCACCGCAGGACACCAACTGTATTCTTCCAGTGCCTTCATGGCTACCCCCTCCATCGGGTTTTGAACCGTTCTGGATTCAAATCAATTTTATCCTAAACCCTGGCAAACCGCAAACAAAGAGTGGAAAAATTAAAGGAAGGAGGGACCTTGGTTAAGCCCGGGGTCCAGTGGGCACAGCCACTGATGGGGTTTCCCTCACAAAACCTTAAAAGGTGGCGAGCTATCAACCTCTGCAACCCCGCCACGAGTGGGGCCCCAGAACGCTGGCGAACCCTAAGCCCACGAGGGCGGGCAAAACGGGGGTCCAGGGGGCGCAAGCCTCCTGGCAAGGGGTTTGGAGTATGTGCCCCAAAAAACCTAAGAGGGGCGAACTACTTCCCCAAACGGCTGAAATGGTGTAAAATGTTACCCAAAGCTTGACTCTTCACAAGAGGTCATGCAACGCAATGCCGAGGAAAAAATCAAGGACAAGCCCTTTCGGTAGTCCGGCCAGGGTTTCTCACGACTCCACCCCCTTTTACAGCCGCCGCCTCTACGAGGGTCTTCCTCAGGAAGAGGATGTTGAATACTCGGAAACGCCACTACCACCGGAGTGCGTCAACAAAATTTTCTGCAAAAGTTCGGAGCGAATGGAAGAATTGCCCGACTCCTCAGTCCACTTGATGGTCACCTCGCCACCGTATAACGTTGGCAAGGAATATGATAATGACTTGACGCTTGACGAATACCGGGCCTTCCTCAAGCGGGTGATGGCTGAAGTCTACCGGGTATTGGTGCCGGGAGGACGGGCTTGCATCAACCTGGCGAATTTGGGACGCCGGCCATACCTTCCACTACATGCTTTTATAATCCAGGACATGCTGGAGCTGGGATTCTTAATGCGCGGCGAAATAATCTGGGACAAAGCCTCCAGCGCCAGCCCATCAACGGCGTGGGGCAGCTGGTGTTCACCGCAAAACCCAACGCTGCGCGACACACACGAATACATCCTGGTTTTCTGCAAGAAGTCCTTCTCTCGTCCCAATCCCTTCGGGCGAAAGCCAACCATAAGCCGGGAAGAGTTCTTAGAGTTCACCAAAAGCATCTGGCAATTCCCAGCCGAACCGGCTACAAAAGTCGGGCATCCTGCGCCTTTCCCGGTGGAACTGCCTTATCGGCTTATCCAGCTCTATACCTTTGAAGGCGAAGTGGTCCTTGACCCCTTCATCGGCAGCGGGACAACGGCCTTGGCGGCGTTGAAGACAAGGCGCATTTTTGTCGGCTATGATGTCAATCCCGAATACGTGGCCTTGGCCAACCAACGCCTTAGGCCGTTTCTCGCCCAATTGCCTTTGTTCTGAGCTATGGGGAAGAGAATCATTCGTTGGCTGAGGGTTTTGCTGGCGTTTTGGGTCCCACTTGTGGCGAAGTTACAAGGGGGAGCGACTTCTTCCAGGAGGCTTTGCCCCTGGTCCATCAGCTTAATGAAGGCTGGCAGAGGCCAACCAAAAGCTGAAAGGAGCCCTTTTACGGCCAGGCGGGCAGCCGGGGAAAGACGTCCAATGGGTCATAAGGAAGTGTCTCTTGACAAAATGCCCCTTTGAGGGTAAATTATACCCCCGGTGGGTATAAAAACCGGGAAAGGAGGGAAGGGGTATGCCTATCTACGAATACGAGTGCCAGGATTGCGGGGAAGATTTTGAGATTTTCGTCCTGTCCGTTTCCAAAGCCGATGAAGTTGAATGCCCGAAGTGCCACAGCCGCAACACCAAACGCAAAATCTCCCTCTTCGGCTGGGCCGGTTCCAAAGGTAGTTCAAGCACCGTAGGCTCTTCCTGCTCTACTTCCACCGTAGGCTGAGGGATTTAAAAAACGGGGCCGTCGGCCCCAAAAATTTACAAGAAGGAGGATGCCATGCCGCTCATTCCAGCAAGGGAAAGGGAATACATCCAGAAGTTCTTTGAGGAAAAGCTTGTAAATCCCGTCCGATTGGTAATGTTCACGCAGGAGTTTGAGTGCGAATACTGCGCCGAGACCAGGCAACTCGTGGAAGAACTCGCCCAGCTTTCCCCCAAAATCACCGCCGAAATTTACAACTTCGTAACCGATAAAGCCCAGGCTGAGAAATATCAAGTGGACAAAATCCCAGCCATAGCCATAATCGGGCAGAAGGATTACGGAATCCGCTTCTACGGCATCCCCTCAGGCTACGAATTCTCCACCCTTTTAGAAGACATCGTGGACGTTTCCCGCGGGGAGTCGGGCCTTTCGGAGGCGAGCAAGAAGGCCTTGGCTACACTCACTAAACCGGTCCACATCCAAGTCTTTGTCACCCCTACCTGACCATACTGCCCCATGGCGGTCAGGTTGGCCCACAAGATGGCTATTGAGAGCGATTTAGTCCGGGCAGACATGGTGGAGGCCATTGAGTTCCCCCACCTCGCCGTAAAATATCACGTCCACGGTGTCCCCAAGACTGTGGTCAATGAGACCTTCTTCATTGAGGGGGCCATGCCCGAAGTGCCTTTTGTCCAGCAAATTGTCAAAGCGGTAAAATGAGGAGGGAAAATGCAAGAAATCATGCGCATAATGCAAGGATACCTAAGCCACTGGATTGAGCACAACAATGAGCATGCCGAAAGGTACGAAGAGTGGGCGATGAAGGCGAAGGAAGCCGGCCTTGAGAAGGTTTCGGAGAGGTTGGCCAAAGCTTCCTCGCTCCTCAGAGAAGCTTCCAAAGAGCTGGAAGCCGCCTACAAAGAACTTGAAAGCGTCAAGCTTGTGTGAGCTATGAGCCTGCCTCGGATTGAGATAAATACCGATTGGTGCAAAGCTTGCTACTTGTGTGTGGACATGTGCCCACGCAAAGTGCTGGAAGTTGACTACTCGCGCTTCGTCAATGGTCTGCATCCCGTTGTTCCTGCTCACCCCGAAAAGTGCACGGTCTGCCGGCTCTGCGAACTCTGGTGCCCCGATATAGCCATTGCCGTTTACGAGGAGGAATC
>JAPWUT010000040.1 GCA_028275425.1 Anaerolineae bacterium
CCGCCAGGGGGCTGCGCCCCCTGGACCCCCCTTTGCCCACCCCCGCTGGCTTAAGGTTTGCCGGCGTTTTGGGTCCCACTCGTGGCGGGGTGACAAGAGTTAGCTGCTCGCTCCTTCTTTGAAAATTTTGGGGGCACATCCCCCAAACCCCCTGGGAGGGGGCTCCGCCCCCTCCACCCCTGGTTCAATGTAGGGGCGTAGCGACGCTACGCCCGTACTTGGCGAAGGCCGACCTTTTTCAAAGAGGCTGACTTCAGTCGGCGTGAACGGGGCACACCCCCCACAGCCCCCCGCCACGGGGGGGGGGGCCCCCCCCGCCCCCCCAAAGCAAATCGCTCATATTGGGGTAGTGTGCTTGTGAGGGGGGCTTCGCCCCCCTGGACCCCCCTTTGCCCACCCCCGTTGGCTGAGGGTTTGCCAGCGTTTTGGGCCCCACCCGTGGCGGGGTTGCTGATGTGGGCTACTCGCCCCTCTTTTGGTTTTGTGGGGGCACACTCCCCACAGTCCCCCGCCACGGGGGCTTCGCCCCCCTGGACCCCCGTTTGCCCGCCCCCGTTGGCTGAGGGTTTGCCAGCGTTCTGCCCCTTTCCGCCTCGGAGAGGGGAGAGCCCCGCCAAATTTTCCCCCTTCCCTCGCAGGGAAATTTGTGGCTTTTTCAAAAATAGCCAATTCAATTTTGACATAAAATACACCATCAGAGCCGGGTTCCCCATTTTGTGGAAACGAAAAGAGGGCGGGGTTGGAAGGGCCCCGCCCTCTTCTTGAGGCGAAGCAGGTGGTTAGCGGATTTGCTTTATCCCTATGGTCACTTTCTCCTTCCGGCCCTTGTCCACTTCCAGCTCAAAGGTTGAGGTATAAGCCCCCTCTTCCGGCGCCCCTTCTTTGAGTTCCAGCGAGAGGGTCTCCCTCTTGATGTAATCGGCAAAGAAGGTGAAGACTTCGCTGAGTTCCGGCCCGGCTTGGTAGGAGGTGCGGATGCGGTCTTCAATGCGGAAATCGGCTTCTTTGCGCATGTTCTGGATGCGCCTGACAAGTTCTCTTGCCAGGCCCTCCCGGCGGAGTTCGGGGGTAACTGTAGTGGTGAGGGCCACAAGGTAGCCGGCTTCAAAAGCTGAAGCATACCCTTCCTTATCTACCAGCTCTACTTTGACTTCCTCCGGCGATAGGGAAATTGTCCCTTCCGGAAGCTCTATCTCTACCGGTAGCCCCGAAAGAAGCCGGCGCGCTAAGCGCGGGTCGGCTGCGGTCTGTAAGCGTTCCCTGACCTTGGGGTAGAGGCTGCCAAGCTTCTTGCCCAACATCTCCGGGACGGTGTCCAGCCGGTAGGAAACGACCAGGCTCTCATCGTCCATGAGCTCAATCTCTTTGACATTGAGCTCATCCTGGAGCTGGTCGGCTATACGCATTACCCTGGCCTTCTCTTCTTCCGACCGCACTTTTATCAGGGCCTTTTCCAGAGGCTGACGGACTTTTATGCGGGCTTTGTTGCGGGCGGCCAGACCCAAGCTCGCCAGCCGCATCGCCAGGCGAGTATCAGCCATGAGCTCCTGGTCTATGAGGCTCTCATCGGCTACAGGGTAATCGCAGAGGTGGACGCTTTCGGGGGCTGAGGGGTCAACGCTTAAGACCAGGTTCCGGTAGATTTCATCGGCGATGAAGGGGGTGAAGGGCGCAAGGAGCTTAGCTAAGGTGACCAAAGTCTCGTAGAGTGTATGGTAGGCCGAGAGTTTGTCTTGGTCGGCTTCGCTCTTCCAGAAGCGGCGGCGGCTTCGCCTTATGTACCAGTTGGAGAGGTTGTCCACAAAATCCTCTATGGGCCTTGCGGCTGCCGGTACATCGTAGCGGTCCATGGCTTCATTGGTGTTCTTGACCAAAAGGTTTAGCTCGGACAGAATCCAGCGGTCCAAGAATGCCCTCTCAGCCGGTGGGACGAAGCTTTCCCGCGGGTTGAAGCCGTCTATGTTGGCGTAAGTGACGAAGAAGGCATAGGAGTTCCACAGAGTGAGGAGGAATTTGTTCAGCACTTCGCCGACGAGGGCATGGGAGAAGCGGCGCTCCTGGCCTGGTGGGGCAGCAGTGAAGAGGTACCAGCGGACTGCGTCAGCCCCATAGACGTTTATGACCGACCAGGGGTCAACCACATTGCCTTTGGATTTGGACATCTTCTCCCCTTTCTCGTCCAGGATTAGGCCGAGGCAGATGACGTTCTTGTAGCACAGGTTCTCAAAGAGCATGGTAGAGATGGCGTGGAGGCTGTAGAACCAACCCCTGGTTTGGTCCACAGCTTCGCATATGTAATCGGCCGGGAATTGGTCCTCAAAGATTTCCTGGTTTTCAAAAGGATAATGCCATTGGGCTACGGGCATGGCTCCGGAGTCAAACCAGCAGTCAATTACTTCTGGAACGCGGCGTTTCAGGCCGCCGCATTTCTCGCACTTAAAGAAAACCTGGTCCACGTAGGGCCTATGGGGGTCCCAGGGTTCGGGCCAGGAATAGCCGGAGCTTTCTACCCTCTCCCTCAGCTCCGCATAGCTTCCGATGAAGGTAAGGTCCTGGCATTTCTCACATATCCAGATTGGCAGCGGCGTCCCCCAGTAGCGGTTCCGGCTCAGGGCCCAGTCAATGTTGTTCTCAAGCCAGTTTCCGAACCGGCCATCCCTTATGTGCTCAGGCACCCAGTTTATCTTCTTGTTCAGGGAGACCATCAGGTCGCGGTAGCGGGTGGTCTGGATGAACCAAGTGGGGTGGGCGTAATATAGAAGCGGGGTTCCGCATCGCCAGCAGAAGGGATAGGTGTGGAGGTAAAGCTCTTTGCGGTAAAGGAGCCCGCGTTCCTCCAAATCTTTGATGATTAAGGGGTCCGCTTCTTTGACGAACATCCCCTTCCATGGGGTGACTGCTTCTACCATCCGGCCGTCGGGGTCAACGGTTTGGATTACGGGCAAGCCGTATTTCTGGCCTACCTCTAAGTCCTCAGCTCCGAATGCCGGTGCGATGTGGACTATTCCTGTCCCTTCTTCGGTGTTGACGAAATCGGCCAAGATTACGTAATGGGCATCTTTGTCCAGGGGGAGGAAGGAGTAGAGGGGGACGTAGCGTTTTCCGGCGAGCTCCTGGGCTTGGAAGGAGCGGACAATGCGGTAATCTCCTTGTATTGCTTTCTCCAGGAGAGGCCTGGCCAGGATGTAGCGTTGGGTTTTCCCCTCTCTGGTTTGCTCCACCATCACGTATTCCACTTCGGGGTGAATGGCCAAGGCGGCATTTCCCGGCAGAGTCCAGGGGGTTGTGGTCCAGGCCAGGAAGTATAGGTCGGTTTCGTCCTTGAGGGGGAAGAGCACGTAGATTGAGGGGTCTTCCACCTCTTTGTAGCCCAGGGCTACTTCGTGGTCCGATAGAGGTGTCCCGCAGCGAGGGCAGTAGGGGACGGATTTGTATCCCTTGTAGATGAGGCCTTTGTTCCAGAGCTGCTTCAGTATCCACCAGACCGATTCTATGTACTCGTTGCTCAAGGTTATGTAGGCATTTTTCATGTCAATCCAGAAGCCGATGCGGTCGGTTAGCTCTTCCCACTCTTTTACGTAGCGGAACACGCTTTCTTTGCACAAGCGGTTGAACTCGGCGATTCCGAATTCTTCTATCTGGCTTTTGGTTGTGAAGCCGAGCTCTTTTTCAATTTCCAGTTCTACCGGAAGGCCGTGTGTATCCCAGCCGCCTTTCCTCAGGCAGTAGTATCCTTTCATCGTTTTGTAGCGTGGGAATAGGTCCTTGAACACTCGGGCCAGGACGTGGTGGACACCGGGCAGGCCGTTGGCGGTGGGGGGGCCTTCGTAGAAGACGTAGCGAGGGGCGTCCTTGCGCCTCTCCAGGCTCTTTTCAAAGATTCGGTGTTCTTTCCAGAAGCGCAGGACTTCCTCTTCCATTTGGGGGAAATTGACCTTGGGCGATACTTCTCTGAAAGCCATATCCACCTCCTTCAATGGCCAAGTTCTTCTTTAACTTGCTCCCTTGGGATTTTGACCAGCCTATAATTTTTGAAGCGGCTCAAAAGGCTGCGCACTTCATCCCTGAGTTCTTTGAGGTTAGGGTCATTTGTTTTCCAGAAGCCGAGGATTTGGTTTATGACCAAGGCGCTATCGCCTCTGACTTCTACGGTGAAATCTTCCGGGGTGCGGCCGTGTTTATCCAGGATGTTTATAAGTTCGGCCAAGGCGGAAGCGAGGGTTCTGTATTCGGCCTCGTTGGCAGTCATTTTCCCGAAAGATAGGCGGTAAATCTTTTTCCTTCCGTCCTTGGTGGTGATGGCAAAGCTTCCGTAGGCGGGGCCTGGATTTCCTTCGCTTCCCCCGTCAAAGGTTATGGTATAGTGGGCTTCGCCTTCCCAGTCTGGTTCAATTCGGAAGACCACGGCTCCTCCGAAAATGAAAGGCTCCCGTCTTAAGGGACGGGAGCCTTTTACTCCCGCGGTACCACCCTTATTGGCCAGGAATGGCCCGCTCCTAAGGGGTACGTTTTTTATACCCCCGCCGCTTTTAACGGGCGGCGACTCCGGCCAGGTCTACTGGCCAGGGTTTTACCCTGGCTTTCGGCTGGCGGCTCCGGAGGGATTTTCAGCAGGCCTCCCGCACCTGGCTTCCACCTTCCCCAGGCTCTCTGGGCGGTACCTCCTGCCTACTCGTCTCCATCATCGCCTTTGGGTTTTTTAAAAATTATACCTCAAAGGGTGGAAAAAGGCAAATTGAGAAGTGGGGGCACATCCCCCAAGCCCCCTGCCATGGGGGCTTCGCCCCCCTGGACCCCCCATTTGCCCACCCTCGTTGGCTTAAGGTTTGCCAGGGTTTTGGGCCCCACTCGTGGCCGGGTTGCTAATGTGGGCAACTCGCCCCCTCTTTTGGTTTTGTGGGGGGACACCCCCCAAGCCCCCCGCCATGGGGGCTTTGCCCCCTGGACCCCCATTTGCCCACCCCGTGGGCTGAGGGTTTGCCAGCGTTTTGGGCCCCACTCGTGGCCGGGTTGCTAATGCGGGCTGCTCGCCCCCTCTTTTGGTTTCGTGGGGGGACACCCCCCACGGCCCCCCGCCATGGGGGCTTCGCCCCCTGGACCCCCCATTTTGCCCACCCTCGTGGGCTGAGGGTTTGCCAGCGTTTTGGGCTCCACTCGTGGCGGGGTTGCTAAGGTGGACAAATCGCCCCCTCGTTTTATTCTGGGGGCACATCCCCAGCCCCCTCCACCCCCGCTTTAGTTATGGTCGGCGAAGGCCGACCTTTTTTCAAAGAGGCTGACTTTAGTCGGCGTAAAGGGCACATCCCCCAAGCCCCCTGCCATGGGGGCTTCGCCCCCCTGGGCCCCCCATTTGCCCACCCCCGTTGGCTGAGGATTTGCCAGGGTTTTGGGTCCCACTCGTGGCGGGGTTGCATGAGAGGGCTACTCGCCCCTTCTTTTGGTTTTGTGGGGGGACACCCCCCACAACCCCCCGTCAGGGGGCTCCGCCCCCTGGACCCCCCGTTTGTCCACCCCCGTGGGCTGAGGGTTCGCCAGAGGTTTGCCCCCTTCCGAGGCGGAGAGCCCCGCCAAATTTTCCCCCTTCGCTCCAGCCGCTACGGCCGTGCTTGGCGTGAAAGGCGGTTTTTGACAGGAGACGGAGGCATGAGTATAATATATGCAGATTTTTGCATATAGAGCGCAGACATGAGGGATGAGCTCTACGAATCGGCAAGCCAGTTGTTTTTCCTTATGGGCCATCCGGTACGCTTGCGGATTTTGGACCTGCTTCGGCGCGGGGAGGCTTGCGTGTGCCATCTGCAGGCAGCCCTGGGATTGCCTCAGCCTTATGTCTCCCAACAGCTGCGCCTACTGCGGGAGGCCGGGCTGATTTCAAGCCGACGGGAAGGGCTTTTCATCTACTATCGGTTGGCCAACCAGCAGGTAGAGGAGTTGCTTGGGAAGGTCCTCGGGCCTGTGGAGGAAACCCAGCCGGTTCCCGGTTGCGCTTGCCCTAAATGCCAAAGGAGCTTTTCGGCCGATTTCCTAAAGGAGGCAGTGAGATGACAGAACCAAATGAGGAGCAGAAGCAGCCACAGTGCGCATGCATTAAGGACCCGTTTGCTGTGCTGCCGCCAGAGATGCGGCCACGCCCACAGAAAAAGAGCAACCTCCGGCAGGTCACATGCCTCGGCTGCGGCTTGGTCTTTTGGACCAACCGGGAGACCAATTACTGCATGGATTGCGAGAAGAAGTTGGGACAAGGCTCATAAGGAGGCCCGGCCATGGAATTTCTGGAGCTCACTGTAGACAAGTTCACCTTTCGCTTTGCTACCGACCGATACTATCACCCGGATGGGGTATGGGCTTTGCCTGAGGAGGATAACCGGGTGCGCATCGGCCTTTCCGATTTTGCCCAGCAATCAAACGGAGATGTCGCCTTCGCCGAGGTTAAGCCGGTGGGGACGACGGTGGCTTTCGGGGAAGAGGTTGCATCCATTGAGACTATAAAGGCTAACGTCTTCGTCCCCACACCGGTAAGCGGGACGGTGGTAGAGGTCAACCAGGCCTTAGAAGTGAGGCCTGAACTCATCAATGAGGACCCTTACGGGGAGGGCTGGCTGGCGGTCATTGCCGCCAGCGATTGGGAGGCCGACCGGGCACGCCTGCTGGATGCCCAGGCTTACTTGGAGCGAGTGCGAGAAATCGCTGAGGAGGAGATGAAGAAGCGATGAGTCCGAACCGTCGTGTAGTGATTGTTCCGTGCAGCGGCATCGGGAAGACCTTCGGGACGGTGAGCCGGGAGGCCGCGTACACCGTGGTGGAGGACCTCCGCCCCGATACGGCGGAACTGGTCGCTTTGTCCCTATTGGTGCTGGGAGACGAAGAGGCGCGGGCGGCGGTGGCAGAGCATCCCACCATCACCATTGACGGATGCCGCTTGGCCTGCGCGACCAAAATGGTCCAAGAAAGTGGCTTTACCGTAGCCCGTTCGTTCACCGTTCTGGACGCCTTCCGGAAGCACCGGGACCTGAAGCCGGAGGGGATTTCGTCCCTCAATCCGGAGGGCCAGAAGCTGGCCCGGGTCCTGGCAGAGGAGGTGGCGGAGGCGGTGGATGAACTGGCAAAGGTTTACCCAGACAATGGAGGGAGCGATGCCGATTCTGCCTAAGAAGAAGGTGGGAATTGTAGCTTGTTCCGGCGAGGAGATGCCGGAGGGGACAGTTTCGCGGGTGGCGGCACTGAAGGTGCTGGAGGAGCTGCGCCCGAACGACACGGTGACCATCTGCCTGCCGCTCTTCCTGGCGGGCGGGGAAGGAGACCGGGCCTTCGCCCGCTTCTATCCGACGGTCGCCATAGACGGCTGCGAGAAGCGGTGCGCGGCGCGGGCGACGGAGATGTACTCCGGCAAACCTGCCGCCAGCATTGTGGTGACCGAGGTGGTTAGGAGGAACGGCCTGGGGCCAATCCGGGGCTCCCGCAGGTTGAACGAGGCCGGGATGCAGGCTGCCGACCTGGTCGCCCAGGAGGTGGCCCGGCTTGTGGACCAGCTTTTGGGCCGGACAGGGCAAAAGGCAACCCCAGAGGCTGTGGTGGAGGAGGCTGCCGCAGAGGTCCCGGAGGACGAGGAGGGCACCATCACCCTTTGCTCCTGCGGCTCCGGCATCCCGGTGCAGAAGGTATCGGTCAACGGGCGGGTGGTCACCCTGATCGCGCTCCCGGCCATCTTTGAACAGTTCTACAAGGCTGGCAAGCGGCCCGGCGGCGGGACGACGCAGGAGTTGCTGGAAGTCACCCGCATCTACAACCCCATCCCGCCGGAGGAGGAGGCCGCCTACGCTGAGGCATTGGCGCGGGAGTACGAGAAGTATTGCCGCAAGCAAGTAAAGGGGGTCCCATGAGTCGCACGGCCACATACTATACCATTGTCACCTGGAAGGGAGAGCATTGGGGGCATGTTGTGATGGGCAACGGGCCGGAGATGGACTTCTCTGCCCCGCCCGATGCTTACGGCCATCCCGGCGTGCTGACGCCGGAAGACGCCTTTGTTGCCGCCGTCAACATGTGCATCATGATGATGTTCATCTGGGCCGCGGAGCGGTTCAAACTGAACTTGCTCTCCTACGAATGCCGGGCTGAAGGGACCAAGTTGATAGAACTGGACCGGACGGAAACATTCACCCATGTCCGTCTCTGGCCGAAGATTGTGGTGCGGGCGGGGGGTGAGGACCCGGCGACTGTGGAGAAGCGGGTGCGTCGGGCGCTGGAGGGGGCCCGCAAATACAGTTTGGTCGCTAATTCCATCAAGTCGGAGGTCATCTTAGAGCCGACGATAGAAGTCGTTGAATGAACCACAAGCAAGGAGGGGGAGATGAAGTTGCACATCAAGGTTTTGGGACCGGGCTGTGAAGCGTGCGATTGGGTGGAGCAGCAGGCGATTGCTGCGCTGGAAGCGCTGGCCGAAGAGATCCCTGACCTTGAGGCCACCATCCAACACATCACCGATTACGCTGAGATTACCAAATATCCGATTCTCTTCACTCCAGGTCTGGTGATTAACGAGAAGCTGGTCTGCGCCGGCCGTATCCCAAAGGTGGAGGAAGTGGTCGCCTGGCTGCGGCAGGCGCTGGACGAAATTAAGGATGAACCTGACCCTAAGCGGCCAGGGCAGCTGGCAAATCCAAATCAAGGAGGCAAGGAAAAATGACTGCGCAGAAAGTCCCGTGGTATCGGACGCAAATTTTCACCCTGGTGTTGCTGGCCATCGTAGCCGGCGTGGTCATCTGGGCTGCGCTGGCCGGGTATCACGCGAAAGGCGAGCCGGCCATCGGCGTCGGACGGGGGCTCATCCTGCTGGTGGTGGGCTTCTTCGCCGGCCTTTTGGGCGGCCTCATCGGCACCGGCGGCTGCAGCGTGATGCTCCCCATCATCCACTTCTGGATGGGCTTCCCGGCCTCGCTGGCGGTGGGCACCACTCTCTTCGCCGTCATCTTCACCGCCATCTCGGGCGCGTGGGGGCATCTGGTGCGGCGCAACCTGGACCGGCGGGCAACCCTCTGGCTGGGGGGTGGGGGCATCCTGGGCGTGCTCCTGGGCTCCTGGCTCTTCACCTTCCTGGCCCAACATCAGGCACTGCTGGGGCTGGTCCTGGGCCTGCTCTTCCTCTGGCCCGCCATCCGCATGATCTGGGAGGGGGTTGAGGGCTTCACCGGCAAGGGGCCTGGGAAGACGGAGGGGAATGAAATCCCCGGCAACGGCTGGTGGATGGCCCTCTTCGGCTTCATCGTGGGCATCGCCACCGGCATCGCCGGGCTGGGCGGCGGCTACGCGCTGGTGCCCGGCCTCATCTACCTCTTCTCCGCCCCCGTCTACATCACGATGGGCACCTCGCTGGCGGTGATGGTCCCGCTGGCGCTGGTGGGCGGGCTCATTAAAGTGGCCCAGGGCTTTGTGTCGTTGATGGCGGGCGGCATTCTGGGCGGCGGGACGATTATCGGCGCCCAAGTCGGTGCGGCCATCATCAAGCGCCTGAAGCCCCACACCCTCAAATTCATCTTCGGCATCTACTTCCTGTACGTCGCTCTCAAGTTCGTCCTGGGTTACTTCGGGATTCGCATATGGTAGACTGCGTGGTGGCGGAGGGCGATGCCTTCCGCCACCCCCAATATCCCACTTTTGGAGGCTGGAGGAACACCATGCTCTACTTAGTGATCCCACTGCTTCTGTTCGTTCTCTCATTCCTGGCTGGAATGATGGGCCTGGGGGTGGCGTTTATCGCCACGCCGGTGCTGGGGCTCTTCGGTTTTGAGCTCAAGCACGTGATCATGCCCTGGTCCCTGTGGTTGAACGGCCTGACGGCCATCTCTGGCGCGGTCGCCTTCGCCCGCGCGAAGATGGTGGATTGGCGCACTGCCATCCCGCTCTTGATCATCACCACCGCGCTCGCCCCTGTTGGCGTCTGGTTGCTCCAGTTTGTGCCGACGACGATAGTGTGGTGGATCTACGTCTGTGTTTTGATCTTCCTGGCCTATCGCATGGCCTTCCCGCCCAAGATGGATGACAGCAAAGCGTTAGCTATCACCGATGGCACGCGCCTCAAAGCAGGACTGTTAAGTGCAGTGATTGCAATATTCGCTGGCTTCCTGGGCGTAGGGCCGGGCTTTCTGCTGGTGCCCACGCTGGTAATGTTGGGCTACACTGCCCGACTGGCCGCCGCCACCAACAGTGTGATCGTCACGCTGCCCTCGTTCTCCGCTTTTATCACCCATTTGGGCAGCGCCAGTTTCGACTGGGTGATGCTTGGGCTGAGCTCGGTCACGTCATTGATCGGCGCCTGGCTTGGCGCACGTTTCATGGCCAAGCGGGTGAGGTCCCTTACCCTTAGCCGGATATTTGCTGCGGCTCTGGTGTTGCTGGCACTCCAGCGCGCGTTGATTTTGCTGGGTGTGGTGTAGAGACAAGGGAATGTTGTCTGCTTTGCAATTCACTACGGAGGTGAGTCATGACCGAAGCGGTTCAGGTTACCGGTCTTACCAAAATCTACCCTGCGGCGGGAGGGCGTCCGCCGGTGCGCGCCGTGGACGGGATTGATTTCACCGTCCACGAAGGCGAGGTCTTCGGTTTCCTGGGGCCCAACGGCGCCGGCAAAACGACGACCA